>CANQRS010000020.1 GCA_947626295.1 uncultured Clostridia bacterium | reverse complement strand
CTTATTTAAAACTACTTGTGTGTGTGTGTGTGTGTGTGTGTGTGTACAGCTGCAAGGCTTTTAGCGATTTTCGTTTTTTTCATATTTTTTCCTCCTTATGTTCTTTCAGAACATTTTGTTTTGTTTGTTTTTATTCTAAAACATTTCGTTTTGAAAGTCAATAGGATTTTTCAAATATTTTTTACTTCAACATAACATAAAGTTACTAGTCAGCCATTTTTTTATAACAGATTTCATAAAATCTTCAAAAATTCTTGACAACAGCATAATAACAGTGTATAATAGATATCGTTGATATGGCGATGTAGCTCAGCTGGCTAGAGCATCCGGTTCATACCCGGCAGGTCGTAGGTTCAAGTCCCACCATCGCTACCAATAGCAATATATTAAAAAATCAATCATTTCTGATTGATTTTTTATTTTGCAATACCACCAAACACTTAACTTTGCTAAGTGTTTTCATTATATGAAAGAAGACGCCCATTCGGGCGTCTTCTATAAATAGGGATGGGGAAAACCCCCTGCATTCGTCCATTTGCATAAAACTCTTAACATCACATCTAAGTCAGCAACACGTTGGGAGTATTTTTTTTATGGAAGAAAGAACTAGCAGCAATTTTTTATCGCAAATGGTTATGCTCCCTGTTGATTTCAATATGTTCCTATTATATAACAAATTATGTAAATTGTCAACATTTTTTTCAAAATTTTTCAAATAACTTTACATAATTTCAAAATTTATTCTGATATTTCTATTATTTCTACATTTTCTTTCCCTAAAATATCATAAAAAATCTCTAAAATCTTTTCTGTACAATAAATTGCTCCACACTTCATAATTTTATCCCCATCTTTTATAAGGACAGGTACATTATTCATATCTCCAGTAAAATATTTAATAGCTCCCCTAAGTTTAACTTTAACTTGCTCATCAATTCCTGTAATATTTAACCTTAAGACTCTTCTCTTTTTCTCTCCAAAATCTACGATTGAATTTGCAATAATTGTAGTATTTTCATTATCCCTCATACTAAGTCTACCCTTTACAAGTACGATATTTTCTTCAACAAGTGATTGTTGACAAGCCATATAAACATTCTCAAAGACTAGTATTTCAGCAGTTCCATATAAATCTTCTATCGTAACAAAAGCCATAAGTTTATTATTTTTGGTAAACTTTTTATTTATCTTTGATATAATTCCAGCATATACTACATTTTGCCCATCAAAAAATTTACTTTTTTTCTTTGATTGAAGTTGCCCCATATACTTTGCATCTGGAAAATACATATCTTCTACTTCATCTTCTTCAACATTAGCCATCTGTTTATTTAGCTCAGCTAAATCTAATGTATTAATTGTAGTTTGTAATTCAATCTGTTCCTTTAACTTCTCAAGTGGGTGTCCAGACAAATATATTCCAAGCATTTCCTTTTCTAAAGACAAAATTTCCTTTTCTGTTAATTCTTCCTTCTCAATAAAATTATACTTTACATCATTAATATTTGTGCTTTCTTCTGAAGGTGTCATCTCAAACATTGTAAATTGTCCTTCTAATCCCTTCTTTTTTCCACTCTGTATTGTGTTAAGTATTGACTCATAAGATTCCAGTAAAGTCGCTCTAGTCTGTTCAAATTGGTCAAAAACTCCTGCCTTTATCAAACTCTCTACACATTTTTTATTTATTGCCTCATTTGAAATTCTTTCACAAAAATCTGCAAAATTCTTATAATCTCCATTTGTCTCTCTTTCTTTAATAATCGCTTCAATTGGAGCTACTCCAACATTCTTTATACTTCCTAAACCAAATCTAATATTTCCATTATCAACAGTAAACTTTAACTCACTCTTATTAATATCTGGCTTTAAAATATCAATATTCAAGCTATGACACTCATCAATATATATTGGCACTTTATCTAAATTTCCTAAATAACTATTAAGCATAGATGCCATAAATTCTGGTGTATAATATCTTTTTAAATATGCCGTTCTATAAGCTACTACAGCATAACACGCAGCGTGTGATTTATTAAACGCATACTTTGCAAACTCGGCCATTTCATCAAAAATCTTATTTGCAGATTGCTCATCAATCCCATTTCTTATACAGCCAGGAACAATTATCTTTCCATCTTCCTCCTGACCATATATAAATACTTGTCTCTCTTTTTCCATAACATCAAGCTTTTTCTTACCCATAGCACGGCGAACTAAATCAGCTCTGCCAAGTGAATATCCTGCTAAGTCCCTTACTATCTGCATAACCTGTTCTTGATATACCATACAGCCATAAGTTACTCGCAAAATTGGTTCTAAAGCCTGATGAGTGTACTCATATTCTCCAGTAGCTTTTCCCCTAATATATCTAGGAATTTGGTCCATTGGACCTGGTCTATACAAAG
Source organism: uncultured Clostridia bacterium (assembly GCA_947626295.1). Taxonomy (GTDB): domain Bacteria; phylum Bacillota; class Clostridia; order TANB77; family CAG-508; genus CAG-269. Next base: position 20,251 of record CANQRS010000020.1, on the reverse strand, counting down.
AAACACCAGCTATTAAATCCTCCAAACAATCTGGCTTTAGCTCTTGCATAAATGCTGTCATTCCTTCGCTTTCAAACTGAAAGATTCCACAAGTTTTTCCCTCTTGCCATAATTTATACACCTCTAAATCGTCCATCTCTTTATCTATCTCAACATCAATACCTCTTGTCTTCTTTACTTGCTCTATAGTATTTTTTATAACTGACAATGTACGCAACCCTAAAAAGTCCATCTTTAATAATCCTAATTCCTCAAGAGTTGTCATAATATACTGAGTAGATATCTGTCCATCTCTTTCATATAATGGAACATAAGTATCAACCGGTTCTTTAGTTATAACTACACCACAAGCGTGAGTAGAAGTATTTTTTGGCATTCCCTCCAAAGCCATTGATACATCTAGTAATTTCTTTGTATTTTCATCATTTTCGTATAAATTCCTCAATTCAATATTTTCGCTAATCGCCTTCTCTATTGTTATATGAACTTGATTTGGTATCATCTTAGCAATTCTATCTGTTTCAGCCAAAGGTACATCTAATGCCCTTCCCACATTCCTTATTGCATTTTTAGCCGCAAGAGTACCAAATGTTATAATCTGTGAAACGTGGTCGTGACCATATTTCTTTGATACATAATCAATAACTTCGCCCCTTTGCTCATCACTAAAATCCACATCAAAATCTGGCATACTTACTCTCTCTGGGTTCAAAAATCTTTCAAATAGTAAATCATATTTCATAGGGTCAATATCTGTAATTCCTATTGCATAAGCAAGTATAGAACCGGCACCAGAACCACGTCCTGGTCCAACAGGAATATCGTTATTTTTTGCGAAATGGATAAAATCCCACACAATCAAATAATAATCTACATATCCCATCTTTTTAATAACTTCCAACTCATAACTTGCCCTATCCAAAATTTCCTTAGATGGATTTTCTCCATATCTCTCCTTAATTCCATCATCACACAATTTTTTCAAATAATCATAGTGAGTTTCATATCCTTCTGGAACAGTATAATCTGGAAGAATTGTATGACCAAATTCAAATTCAACATTACATTTTTCTGCTATCTTAACAGTATTTTGTATTGCATCTGGAAAAGCATTAAAATACTCTATCATTTCCTCTGGTGATTTTATATACAATTCATCTGTCTCAAACTTCATTCTATCAGGGTCGCTCATCCTCTTTCCTGTCTGTATACACAACAAAACTTCGTGATTATAAGCATCTTCTTTTTTCAAATAATGAGCATCATTTGTTGCAGCAAGTGGGATATCCAACTTCCTCGCAAGTTTCACTAACTTCTGATTTGCCAAAACTTGCTCCTGCAATCCATTATTTTGAATTTCTATATAATAATCTTCTCCAAAAACTCTCTTATGCCATAATGCTATATTTTCCGCTTCTTCTTCCCTTCCATTAAGCAAAGCCTGATTTACACTTCCAGCTAAACAAGCACTTAAACAAACTAACCCCTCACTATATTTCTCTAAAACCTCTAAATCTATCCTAGGTTTATAATAATAACCTTCTGTAAAACCTATTGAAACTAATTTGCTTAAATTCCTATATCCTTGATTATTCTTTGCCAACAAAATCAAATGATTGTATTTATTATCAATTCCATTTTCCTTATCAGTTCTTTTTCGTGGCGCAACATACACTTCACACCCAATTATTGGCTTAACTCCCTCTTTTTTACACGCTTTATAAAAATCAATAACACCATACATTACCCCGTGGTCAGTAATTGCTATTGCATCCATACCAAGCTCTTTTGCCCTAACTGGTATATCTTTTATTCTATTCGCACCATCTAATAAACTAAATTCGCTATGTATATGTAAATGTACAAAATCACACTGTAACTTTTCCATAAACTCCTCCACCGCCAGAGTGAACCTTGGCTTTTCCTTCCCTTGCATTTACTATAGCACTTGCCACTTTTTCTCCAACAACTGCTTCAATATCATCTCTTCCAGCTTTATGCAATATATTCATTTCAGTTCCAAAATGAGATATCAATTTTTCTATTGTCTTTCCTCCAACTCCTGGAATAAAAGAAAGTGGCACTTGATATACATAAGGTGGTCTACTCTCTGGACTTTTACTAATTTTCTTATCCTTAATTAATTCAATTCTATCATACACTCCAAAAGTAATATTCGTTCCTTTGCATTTTGGACACACTGTTGCCGCTTCATCTATTTCTATAGAATCATTACAATCCTCACAAAAACTCCTATGATATTTTCCAAGCTTAGGGTCTAATCCATAATTTGATAATACCTTTCTACCATCTTCTCCCTTTAAAGCCTTAACAATCTCCTTAAAACTAATATCCTCCACCAAAATTTTATTATACTCTCTTGCTATTCGTGGAAGTGAATGTGCATCAGAATTTGTTACAAATGTCTTCCCCTCTAATTCACTTATCGTATCTGCCAAAAATGTATCTGAACTTAACCCTAATTCCACAGCAAAAATCTTGTCATATTTCTCCTTAAAAACATCCTTCAACTGATTAACACAATTACCATAATAACTCTTATGTGGTGTAAAAATATGTGCCGGAATCAAAATACCATTGTATTTTTCCACAATATCAATTAATTCATAACCAGAAACATCCGACCTTTGTGTACTTAATGTAATATTCTTTATATGACTACTCATTTCTTTTGAAAATCCCTTAAGGTCTTTTAAATATGGAAAAAAGCATACATTATGTGCACTACCACTCTTTCCATTTCTACCTTTTTCAGTTGTTTCAACTTCACTTCCAAGTAATATGCAAACTTTATCCTTATATATTATTCCACCATCTTTTAATTCATAAGCCTCCCCATTCTGCAAAAACTTTTCTATATCTTCTATAACATAAGGTGATGCACAATCTATAATTCCAACAACATTTATTCCCTTTCTCTCCTCACACTCTTTAGCAATATTAGCAAAATTCAAACTTCTTGCTCCCGTTATCTTTATTGGCTTTCCTGCTTCACTTCTTCCTATATGAACGTGTAAATCTGCAAATATTTCATACATATTTAATACTCCCTTCTATATCACAAAAAAGGCAGATATTTTCACCTGTTTTAAACATTGTAAAAATTCCGCCCACTAATTTTTATTCATCATCTACTTTATATATTGACTCGTGATTTAATATTCTATCAGCTATTTCTTTGCTAAATAATGCTCTATTTGCATTATTTAATCTATTTTTTCGTTTTATCCTTTTATATTGGATACCATTATTACCTTTTTGCAACATCAACTCTGCTTTTTTTCCTAAATACTTATCTATTAATTTATCGATTTTCTCTGAATATCTATTTCCTAAAATTGATATGAACGATTTTACATTTGCTTCATTATTATGAAGTGATATTAACTTTTTTATAATAGGTACATCTATTTTTTCTCTAATTGTTATCTTTTCTAAATCCTCTACAAATCCTATAAAATCCTCTAAATATCGATTTTTTATAACCTTAAAATTTCTTTCCCTTAAAATTACTATTGCCTCTTCTACAGAAAATGCTGGTCTTTCTACCCTATTAAGAATTAACCCTGTAAATTGGTCAACCACCTCTAAAATATCACTCTCTTTTTCTCTAGGACTACTACCACTATATCTATTTATCTCCTCACATATTTTGCAAAATCTCTTATTAAAACCTAATGTGCTTAAATATTCCGCACCTTCTTTTGCAAAAGTCTCCAACTTTCCTATTTTCTGTGCATTATCTATTTTCTTACAATTACATAATAATCCCGCAGTTAAAATTATATTTTCATCAACATTTATCATATCGTATTTCATAAATAATCTAGCCAATTCTACTTTTAATACAACAGCTTTATCAAAATATATTCCTGTTTTCTTTGATAAATAATATGTTATCATCATCTTCTGAATATAATCTTTTTCTTGCAATATATATGTTGCAAAATCTTCCATATTTTATCCCGTCCTTTTTAAAAGGTTTACAAAATACTTATTTCGCAATTATTCTTCAAAATTCTTTTCATAAGTACTTTTTTCTACATATTTATTATATGTTATATTTTTTATTTTTTCAAGTATTTTTATTAATCTTTACCATTAATTTTTAATAATTTGAATATTTCCACTATTACTATAGGTAAAAATACCAAAACAATAATCTCTACAATATTATTTACCGGTAATACTGGTATGCTAAATATTCCCCTTAATGCAGGAATTAAAAGAATTACAAACATCAAAGCAGCCGAAATAACAGTTGCACCTATAAGCATTTTATTATTAAATATTTTACCCTTAAATATTGAATATTTGTTATCTCTAACATTATACACGTGTACAAGCTCCGATAAAGCTAATACAACAAATGCCATTGTTTGCCCCACTTCAATCTTACTTTGGTCAAGAGAAAGCCCATTTATTGGCTCTGTAGTTGTAACCAATCCAATTAAGAATGCTGCCAAAGTAATAAAACCTATCATAATTCCTTGATAAATAATTCTATAAGTCATTCCCTTCGTAAAAATGCCCTTAGACTGTTTCAAAGGTTTTCTATTCATAACATCTTTATTAGCAGGGTCAAAAGCCAACGCTAATGCAGGAAGTGAATCAGTTACCAAATTTATCCACAATATATGAATTGGAAGCAAAATCTCAATAGCTGCAGCATTAGCAATTCCTGATATATTTGCAATAAAAGCTGAACATATTGTAGCAATAAACAATACCACTATCTCTCCTATATTACTTGAAAGTAAAAATTGTATAGCCTTTAAAATATTATCATATATTCTTCTGCCTTCCTCCACAGCAGAAACTACTGTTGCAAAATTATCATCTGTTAATATAACATCCGCAGCCTCCTTAGCAACATCTGTTCCAACAATTCCCATAGCACACCCTATATCAGCAGTCTTTAATGCTGGACTATCATTTACACCATCTCCAGTCATCGCAACAACCTCTCCATTTTTTTGCCACGCCTTTACAATTCTCACTTTATGCTCAGGAGACACTCTTGCATACACTGAATATTTCCTTATATTCTTCTCTAGCTCTTCATCAGACAAATTATTAAGCTCTATACCTGTAATTGCCTCATCTTCATTTTCTAAAATTCCCAAATTCTTAGCTATTGCAATAGCAGTTATTTTATGGTCTCCAGTAATCATAACCGTCTTTATTCCCGCTGTCTTACACTTTTCAACAGCTAATCTTGCTTCTTCTCTTGGTGGGTCAATCATACCGTACATACCAATATAACTTAAATTCTTTTCCAACTCCTCCTTTGAAGGTTCATAATCCATCTCCTTATATCCAAAAGCAAGAACCCTCAAAGCTTCGCTTGCTAACTCTTCATTAACCTTCATTATTTCAGTTTTAAAACTTGCCAAATCCCTTTTAATCTCACCATTTTCCACATAAGAATCACATCTACTTAATAACTCATCAACTCCACCTTTAGTAAACACTATATATTTATTATTCTTTTTATGAACAGTAGTCATAAGCTTTCTATCTGAATCAAATGGTATTTCATTTACTCTTTCTAACTCATCATATAAATCCTTTGAAATTCCAAGTTTTAAAGCAATATCTACCAAAGCCGTCTCTGTTGGGTCGCCAGTCAACTCTCCATCTTCTGATACCTTCGTATCATTACACAACATACCATTATATATAAGCATTTTAGCTTCTTCATTCTCTTTGCTATACCTTACAAACTCATTACTATCATCTAAACTTTTTACATCATATAACTTATTATTTACAAAAACCTTTTGAACTGTCATCTTATTTTGAGTTAAAGTTCCTGTTTTATCTGAACATATAACTGTACTACTTCCTAATGTTTCTACAGCAGGCAATCTTTTTACTATTGCATTCCTTTTAACCATTTTTTGAACACCTATTGCCAAAACAATAGTCGAAACCGCTGCCAAGCCCTCTGGTATAGCTGCAACAGCCAAACTAACTGCCGTCATAAACATAGATACAATATTTCTTCCTTGAATTATCCCTGCCGCAAAAATAAATACACATATCACTAGTGCCACAATACCTAATGTTTTTCCTAATGAATTTAATTTTACTTGAAGTGGTGTTTCTTGTTTTTCTGTATTAGACAAAATTCCTGCAATTTTTCCTACTTCAGTATCCATACCAGTCTCTACAACTATACCCTTGCCTCTGCCATAAGTTACTAAACTTGAAGAAAATAACATATTTGTTCTATCACCTATTTCAACCTCTTTATCTTCAATTTTCTTCTCATTCTTTTCAACAGGTACAGACTCTCCTGTAAGAGAAGCTTCTTGCACCTTTAAATTTACTGCCTCTAAAATTCTTAAATCTGCAGAAATATAATCTCCAGTTTCTAATACAACTATATCTCCCTTTACCAAATCCCTAGAAGATACAACACTTACTTCTCCATCTCTAATAACTTTAGCTTCATATCCGACTTAATTTTTTTAATGCCTCTAATGATTTTTCAGCCCTTGACTCCTGAACAACACCTATTATTGCATTTGCTACTACAACAATTAATATTATTATTGTATCTGTTATACCCTCTCCATTCATTACTCCTACTACTCCAGATACAATAGCTGCTATAATTAATACTATTATCATAAAATTTTTAAATTGCTCTAAAAATTTTACAATTATAGACTTCTTTTTTTCACTTTTAATCTCATTAAAACCATACTTCTCTTGTCTTTCAACAACTTGTTCTTTTTTCAAGCCCTGCATAATATTTGTATCTAATATTTTTTCCACTTCTTCTTTTGTTTTATTAAACCATAGTTCCATATTGTATCTCCTTTCACTACTTTTTTGAAGTATTTTTAAATATAATTATTTTACTAAAAACAAAATTCAGTATTATAACCACTATATTTGATACAACCTTCATTAAAACATCATTTATTGAGAACCATACTGACATATTCATCATCACAATACTTATTATTTCGGTAAATATTCTACAACTAACAAATGATACGATTTCCCTTAATAACTGTTTTGCATTTTCCGTTTTACTGTCAAATACATACAATTTATTAGTTATGTACGCAAAAGCTACTGATAATATAAACGCTATAATCTCACTTAAATTTACAACTAAATTCATATCCTGTATTGATGCTAATATAACTTTCGCAAAAATAATATATACAACAATATTTACAAGTGTAGTCAATCCGCCAAATATTAAATATCTCATACCTTCTCTGTGTTCCCTATACAAATTAGCTAATTTCTGTAATTTTATTCTTTCCAAAATGTTTAATGCAAATTCTTCAATTTTATCTATCATACAACAATCCTCCTGTATCATATTAAAAAGGTTATCCTAGTTTTTAGAATAACCTTCATTATTTTATTTTAATTATTCAGCTGACCCTTCTGTCTCTGGAGCATTGTAAACTTCTAATATTGCATTTAGAATTTTTTCTCTTGTTTCAGAGTTAATTGGATGAGCTATATCCTTAAACTCCCCGTTTGGAGTTTTTTTACTAGGCATAGCAATGAATAATCCGTTTTGACTTTCAATAACTTTGATATCATGAACTGCGAATTCATTATCGAATGTTATAGAAGCAACAGCCTTCATTCTATTTTCTGAATTTACCTTTCTTAAACGTACATCTGTAATTTGCATTTTAAGCACCTCTTTCCAATGTTATATAAATATTTTGTACACAATTTCATTTTTTTATGTACCTAATTATATTATTCTTCATAAAAAAACAAAATCCCTCTTTTTTTTCATTATTAAATAAAAAAATTGCTTTATTTTTTAAAGCAATTTTTCAAGTAAATCTGTAAGCCGGGTTCTGTCTTTTAAATTAGTCATTTATCTAGGATATATATCACTATATATCTCAAGCCACACAATTGAGAAGCACCGAGCAAGTGTTTTCTTCTCTTTTAGGTGTTGCTCCAGATGGGGTTTACACTGTCCCGATATGTCACCATACCGGCGGTGAGCTCTTACCTCCCCTTTTCACCCTTACCATTTATTAATGGCGGTTATTTTCTGTTGCACTTTCCTTAAGGTTTCCCTCACTAGACGTTATCTAGCATCATCGCTCTATGGAGCCCGGACTTTCCTCTCGTAGTTCCTTTCGGAATTTACCAGCGACTAATCAATTTACTCAACTTCTATTATATCACAATCTTATTAAAAGTCAAACTCTTCCTAGAATAATTCAGAGTGAGTACCTATATTTAATAATATCAAAATTAATTTTTCATTATTTTTCTTATATGTTAATAAAATATCATTTTGTATATGGCATTCCCATATTCCGTTTATTCTTGGGAATAAGTAAATGATTCCTATATTTTACTGGCAATATTTCATCATTAACTAGCAGCTTCAATACTTTTATAAATTCTTCTTCTTTAAATTCTTTTTGTTTTAATATTTTAGCATATTGTTTTACAAATTTATTAGTTCTCTCTATTTTGTATTTCATCGTGTAAATCCTCCATAAAATCCTCTACTGTTGAAAAAGACTTATAATTTTCTGGATTCTTTTCCATATCTTCAGCTTCTTTTAAAGCTTCCAACAAATCCTTATTAAGTTGCGGTGTTTTTATTTCAAAAGGAATTCCAGAATTTAAAATTATCTGCCTTAGATATATATTTATTGCTTCTGCTGATGTCATTCCAAGATTATTCAATATTTTTTCAACCTCAGCCTTTACTTCAGGTTCTACTCTAATATGAATTGAACTTGTTTTTGCCATATTTCTCGCCTCCATATCATACTATTTTCATAATTATATTGTAGCACATCAGTAACACATTGTCAACCTTATTATTCCCAATAATATTAAAATTTATTCATATAAAAAACACTCTAAATATACCTTGGTCTTGGTGGATATGGCTTTGGAGGATTTGGCCTTGGTGGATTTGGTCCCCAATTCCCTGGTCTACCCAATAATTCTCTTAAAACTAAAATACGTATCAAGTCACTTAAAGAATTATTAGTTCTCCTATTTTCAACTCTACTTTCCTGTACACTACTTTCTTTATCGCTTCTATTCTCCTCCTCCTTCTTTACATCAGTTCTTGAATTATCAGAATTATTATCTACATTAATATTAAGACTCACCACATCTCCTGCAACTTCAACATTACTATATATCTCTTGTGTCAAGCCTTCGACTACCTCTCTCGACAAAGGCTTAGTGTTCTGCATACACGCCTTCTTTATCATTGGGTACACAAGCTTATATATCTCTGGATACATATCCTCAAGCTCCTCATTCGTCGAATTTCTAAAAGAATTTGTCGGGTACATTCCGAAGTTCATCTGTCTTTGAGGATAACATCCATTATCATTTTGATTACCATATTGTCTATTTATATAATCCCCATAATAGTAATTATCTTGCATTTGCGAATTATATCCGCCTTGGCAATTATTTCTCATCTGCGAATTATATCCACATTGACAATTATTTTGCATTCCCGCATAATAATCATTTGGATAACTTCCCCCATTATTAAAATTTATGTAATCTGAAGTGTTTTGATTCATATTCATTGGATTTCCTAATAAATCCTGCATATAATCTTCGTACATACAATCCTCCTTAATCAAAAATTTATATATATTATTCAAAAATTCAAATTTTGTTACTAATTCAATCAAAAAAAATAAAGAGAGGCAAAGCCTCCCTTTAAATCTGTTTTTGACTGGATACAGATAAACCGCTTTATACAACTGTTTTTTTACCGGATACAGGAAAACCGCTTTATATAACTGTTTTTGAGCGGATACAGGAAAACCGCTTTATATAACTGTTTTTGAGCGGATACAGGAAAACCGCTTTTAAAATTCTTATTATACACTCTTATTATATTAAGTTAAATATAAATCAAATAAGAAGTTACCGAAATATAATTGAACCATTGGTACTACTACTACAATTACGAAGAAGATTAATAGTACACCTACAATACCATATAATACTTGAGGTAATACCATAGTTATTCTCTCTAAAGTATTATTAATATCAAAATCCATATATTCTACTAATTTATCCATCATCTCTGGTAAGTCTGTCTGCATACCTATCTTAAGCATCTCGCTCATCATAGATGTAGTAAGACCAGACTGCTCAAAAGGTTCAATCCACGAATCACCAATTAAAATATTATTAATTGAATTTTCCACTATTGACAACATAACATAATTATTTATAACACTTTTACTAACATCCAAAGCATCTTGAATTCTCATACCATTTTTCAAGTTTAAAAGCATAGCCTTCATCAATCTTGAAAAATCGATTGCAAAAATAAGTTTTCCAAACAAAGGCATAGTATATTTAAAATAATGGTACCTATATCTACCCTTAGGTGTTTGAATATACAATACTATTGCTACTAGTACTACTAAAATTAGTGCAGCCGGTATTGGCCAATACGTCATAAACGCTTCTAATGCTTTTTGGAATGCCAGTGTTGCCTTTGGTATAACCGCATTTCTATCAGCACCTAATTCTTCAATTACGCCTTCTACTGCAGGTAAAGCATATAAGCCTCCTACAAATAGCATTACAATTAATAAAACAAATTGCAAAATATTTGGTACTAAAATACGACTTAACTTTTTATTAAGTACAGTACTACTATCAAGATATTCTACTGCCTGTAATAATGAATTTTCTAGTGAACCTGAAAGTTCACCAACCCTAATCATATTAACATATATATAAGGGAAAATTTGTGGATAATATTCCATAGTTTTATACATATATTCTCCGGCTTCTACTCCAGCTAATATATCTTCTAAAACTCCAACTAATGCCATATTATCTGTATTATCTATTATAGTTGTCAATGCGTGTACATTATTAAAATTAGCTTTCTTTAACAAGTAAAAATTTTGTGTAAATACTACTAAATCTCTTGGAGGAACTTTTTTCTGCTCATCAAAATACGATTTTACAGTACCTAGTCTTCCTCTTCTCCTATTCCTTTCCATTCCTAACTGTGTAGTATTAACTTGCTTCATTACCTCTTGTACATTACTTATATTTCTTCTTTTTACTACTCTTTGAGTTTGTTTATTAACTGTTTGTGTAATAGCAATAGGCGACAAATTATTTTCCTTCAACTTCCTAAACAAAGCTATTTTACTAGGTTCTTCAACTTTATTTCTAACTATTCGCCCATCTTTATTATTTACAGCTTTATAAATATATGTTGGCATTTTGACCTCCTATACTTTTGGATTATTTTTGCTTAATGAATTTTGTACTTGTATTTTCATTTGCATAATTACTCTATTTAAAATCGCAACATTTTTCTCTTCGATTTGACCCTTAGCTTGCTCCAATGTAATTTTATTTTCCACAAATAACTTTGCAAGTGAATTTATAAGACCTATACTTCCATTTAATGACCCACTTTGTATAGCGTCCTCTATTTCTGATATACTAATTTTTTCCTTTCTAATTATACCAGAAACAATATTATCTACCACCATTACTTCAGGAACAAGAATTAATTTTGACTTGTCCGCACTTGGCAATAACCTTTGAGATACTACCATTTTTAATAATGATGCAAGCAAATATTTAATTTGCGCTTGGTCTCTTACCTCATAGAAATTAATCATTCTATCTATTGTCTCTGCACAAGACTTAGTATGAAGTGTACCGATAACCAAGTGACCTGACTCAGCCATCTCTATAGCAGCCTCCATTGTTTCTTTATCACGAATCTCTCCTATTACCAAAATATCGCAATCTTCTCTTAATGAATTCTTTACACCATCACTAAATGTTAGCGAATCTTTTCCTTTTCCAATTTCCTTTTGTACAATTAATGACTTTTTAGATGTATGTTTATATTCTACTGGATTCTCCAATGTTAGTATCTTTTTATTTTGACACTCGTTAATCTCATTTATCAACGCATTTAAAGTAGTAGTCTTTCCTGAATTAGTTTTACCAGTTACCAACATTAACCCTTGTGTTTGATATGTCATTCTTCTTACAACATCAGGAATTCCTAAACTATCATAAGGAGGTAATTGACTCTTTATTAATCTTAGTGTAGCAATAGGTGCATCATCAGAGTGTGAAATATTTACCCTAAATCTTATTCCTCCGTGTTCATAAGAAGTATCCAACTTTCTAGTTTGCCTATAAATTTCATCTGCATCTAAGTTTCCCATAATCAAATAATCATAAACATCCATCATATCTTCTTCTTTTAACTTAGCACATCTATCTATTGGAACTAAATCTCTTGCTATTCTGAGCATAGGCTTATTATGTGGAACAAAATGTATATCGGAAGCCCCCTTTGCTATTGCAATATCTAAAATTTTGTTCATATCTAACATTTCTTTATTCTCCTTTTTATTCATTATTATAAATTAGTAACTTTCTATTTACCTCATCCAAATTCGTAATGCCGTCAAGTACTTTTTTAATTCCATCTAAAACAAGTGGCTTGTATCCATTCTTTAAAGCTTCTTTCCTAATCTCTATACTTGACTTTCCTGCCATTATCATTTCCTTTAGCTCATCATTTATATCTAATACCTCAAAAATACCAATTCTCTCATAATATCCCGAATGATTACAATATTCGCAACCTGTAGCAGTATAAGTCTTTAAATTATCTAAATCATATTCTTCTCCATACTTCTTTCCTATCTTTTGTATTACCTTCTTTTCGTATGCAGAAAAATCTCTTTCCTTTTTACACTTTGGACAAATTCTTCTTACTAACCTTTGAGAAATAGAAGTAGCAAGTGTACTTGCAATATCATAATCTGGAACACCAAGCTTTCTAAGTCTAGTTATAACCTCAACAGCATCTATAGTATGTATTGTAGACAAAACATAATGTCCTGTTTGACTTGCTTGAATTCCGATTTCTGCTGTTTCCTTATCACGAATCTCTCCAACTAAAATAACGTCAGGGTCTTGTCTTAAAATCGTTCTTAAACTATCCAAAAACTTAATATTCTTCTCAACCTCTATTTGATTAAGTCCTGGTATCCTTATTTCTACCGGGTCCTCTATAGTAGTAATATTTATATCATCACTCTTTAGGTAGTCTAACATACTATATAAAGTTGTTGTTTTACCTTCTCCAGTAGGAGCAGCCATAATTGTCAAACTATTTCTTTTGTTTATTGACCTATCTAATTCTCTTTCAGTATAAGGATATCCAAGTTCAAAAATATCCCTAATATCAGAATTTTTCTTTAATAATCTTAAAACAAATTTTTCACCATATATATTCTTTTGAGAAGAAACACGAATATTATAATCTGGGTACAATAAAATTCTACCATCTTGAGAATTTTGCTTTTCTTGGAACATATTAGATATAGCTTTTAATCTACCTATAATTTGAGGTTGTTTATCTTTTGGCAAAGTTGCAACAACAAATAATTGACCATCAATCCTATATCTTACCCTTACTTCTTCTGCTTGAGGCTCGATATGTATATCACTTGCTCTTTTATCTATTGCAAGTTTTATAATATTATCAATTATCTCTGTAACACTCTCTATTCCATCAATATTCTCTTTTTTAGATGATGTTTGCTCCTCATATTTCTCTAATATTTCTTCTACATTTGATTGGAATGCAATATATGAATCTAACACTAAGCCTTTGCTTAACATTAGCATCTTTATATTCTTAACATTATCATCACTATTTTCATAATCAGCAAACGCAACCTTTATTTTACCACTCTCTATTTCGTAAGGAATAGCTTTATTTCTTTTCATAACATCAAATGGTATATATTCAGTTGGCGATATCCTTATTTTATTATACTCTAGATATGTTCCCTTTTTTCCAAGTATTTCAGCTATTGTATCTATTAATAACTTTGGGTCTGCTGCTTTTAAAATATATAAAGCATCTCCTAACTTTCTGTCACGGTGAATTTGTTGAAATTTCAATGCGCTTTCAATATCTTCTCCTGTAACAATATTTCTTTTAACAAGTTCAATTCCTATAGGTTGTTTCTTCTTATCCATAATTTTTTTCCTTCCTTTCTTCTGTTTATAATTATATTATAATATTTTTTTCTTCATTTGTCATTGAATATTGAAAATTACATAAAATTACCATTATTCAAAATTTAGATAAAAAGCATTATTGTAAATTGTAGAATTTATACTAACCTTTGTTCTTAACTTAGATTCGGCAAAATTAAAATCACAACTTTCTATGTTATCACATAATTCTATTTCAGTCTGTTCATTACCTTCACCATCTATTGCAACATAGTACAACTTTTGATTAGCTTCATCATAAGCATATTGATGTATTACACCATTTGGCATATACAAATTTACGCCTTTGCCATTTTCAGAAACTTTACAATTTGTAATACTACCTGAATTAACATCTTCTGTTAAATAAGTTACTAGCCTAGTGTACTGTTCTGGTGTATTATTATCAACAACAATTTCGTCTACATTTCTGTAGAAATATTTTATTAATGATGAAACTATTCCAATTGCAATCAGCATTGCAATTACATAAGTTACTAAAGATAATAATGTTAAACCCTTTTCCGTTTTCATAAAAACTCCTTTTCAATAAGTTATATTACTATTCCTTTTAACTCTATTGCCTCTCGTTTTCCTCCAATTGAATATGTAACATTTACAGTTACCTGTTTTGCAGTTCCTGCCTCTATATTACCATCAATTTCATTATAATCTACTATAGATAACTCCACATTATAGCTAACTGAGTCTTTTTTTAGAGATAAAAAGCTATCATTTAAACTAGTATTTGTAACAACTGCATTACTATTTGTATAACAGCTATTTAATTCACTTTCTAACCCTGATATCTCCAAACTACTAACATCAATTCCTTTTGCCGTTTCAACAGCACTTATTGCAAAATTTAAAGCCTGAGATTTTCTTTTTATACTATTATTTTCCTTATTAATATTATAAATCATTCCAGTTATTCCTGCCATTAATATTAAAAATATCATTAAAGCAATAGAAATATCGACTCCTATAAAACCTTTTTCACTTTTTAAGCTCATAGATGTTTTCCTTTCCAGTTACATACACCAATTATTTATAAATAAATAAACAATTAATGAAATAACATTTGAAATTCCTAAATAGAAACCAATCGGTAAATTTTTATTTGCATTTTCATTCTTTATTTTTTGAGTAAACTCTTTTAATTTGTTTATGCCAAATGTTGCAAGTATTATAAACAATGCTAAAATTATAGATATTATTGCTACTATTTCCCCTGTAAAAACAAACATAGCTAATATAAACATTAACATTGAAATTACATAACTATCTTTTGCTGTTCTTGTTAAATTTATTGCATCAACAATTAATAATATAATTGCTGCAGTTAGATACATCATATATCTATATATACTAGTATTATCTATTATGTATAGATATATTATGTACATCACAAATATTACTAACACATAATATAATACACTTTTTTGAATAACTCTTCTTTCTTTATCAATTCCAGATATAATAAATAACGCAACTAAATACAATGCCAAAAATGCTAAATTAATTAATTCATTAACATTTAAAGTTAAAAAATCTAACTTTAATGCAATAGCAATTAACACATAAGTTAATCCTGATAAAACTTCTAATATAAAATATCTTGGTCTAATTTTTTGCTTACACTCTTTACATTTTCCTCCCAAAAATATGTAACTCCATACTGGAATTAACTCCCAAAAACCTAATTTATGATTACAATTTGGGCAAAAAGAATGTGTTTTTACTATATCTATTTTTTTTGGAATTCTATATACTGCAAGTGTATAAAAACTCCCAAAAAAAGTTCCCATTACAAATATTATTAAATATAATATTATATTCATTTCTGTACCTTTCTAAATAAAGTGTCTATACTATTTTTATAAAAAGCATATACATATATAGTATGTATATGCTTTTTATCATCTCTAATAAATTAAATTATTACTTATGCTGAAGGTTGTGCTAAAGTAAATGTTCCGAAATATACTTTTCCGTTTTCTACTGTACCTCCTACTTTTGAACCATCTGTATAAGTCATTGTAAATGTTATTTTTGTTGCATCAGCAACTGAATCATCTTCAACTGTAACACCTAAAGATTTAATTTCTCCACTTGTTCCATCAGCCTTTATTTTATCATATATAGCTTGATTTAATGCTTTAACATCAAATTTTGTTGCTTCTTCTTTTCCAACACTATTTACATATACTTCATAATAATATGCTTCTACTGCTTCTGATGCTAATAATACGCATTTATCTTGTGCTACACCTATTTGTTGTCTTGCAATAGCTTCACCAGTTCTTGTTAACACACCTTTATCTGATGATAACATTGCTATTGAAACACCTGCTAAAATTATTAATACTATGATTGTTATAACTAAAGCAATAAGTGTAATACCTTTTTCTTCTCTAACTCTGTTCTCCTTCATTTTTCCCTCCTAAATAATTAGTTTCTAAAACTTTAAATTATGATTGTGCTAATTTAAATCCACTAAATGTAACTTTACCATTTGCAACTGTTGCTGTAACTGTTGAACCATCAGTATATGTTAAAGTAAGTGTTATAGTTGCTGCACTTGTTGATGTACCAGTTACTTTTACTCCTAATGTTGGTATTTCTGTATCTGCTAATATTGCATCTGCAATTTTTTTATTTAAATCATTTGCACTAAATTGTGTTCCAGTAGCAGTGTTAACGTAAACATCATAATAATATGCTTCTACTGCTTCTGATGCAAGTATTACACATTTATCTTGTGCTACACCTAATTGTTGTCTTGCTATAGCTTCACCAGTTCTTGTTAATACACCTTTATCTGATGATAACATTGCTATTGATACACCTGCTAAAATTATTAACACTATAATTGTTATAACTAAAGCAATAAGTGTGATACCTTTTTCTTCTCTAATTTTGTTTTCTTTCATTTTTTCCTCCTACCAAACTATTAAATATTTTACTAAGCTGAAGCTTGTGCTAAAGTAAAGCTTCCAAATGATACTTTTCCGCTTTCTACTACTCCTTTTACACTTGAACCATCTGTATAAGTCATTGTAAATCCTATTTTTGAACCATCAGCTTCTTGTGCTGAACTAAATGGGTCACTTTCACTATATTCTACTTCTGCTACTGTAATACCTAATGTAGGTATTTCTGTATCACTTTGAATTGCAGTCCATATAGCTTGATTCAATTCATTAGCATTAAATGCCTTTGCTGTATTTGTTGCAGAACTATTTACATATACTTCATAATAATATGCTTCTACTGCTTCTGATGCTAATAATACGCATTTATCTTGTGCTACACCTATTTGTTGTCTTGCAATAGCTTCACCAGTTCTTGTTAACACACCTTTATCTGATGATAACATTGCTATTGAAACACCTGCTAAAATTATTAATACTATGATTGTTATAACTAAAGCAATAAGTGTAATACCTTTTTCTTCTCTAACTCTGTTCTCCTTCATTTTTCCCTCCTAAATAATTAGTTTCTAAAACTTTAAATTATGATTGTGCTAATTTAAATCCACTAAATGTAACTTTACCATTTGCAACTGTTGCTGTAACTGTTGAACCATCAGTATATGTTAAAGTAAGTGTTATAGTTGCTGCACTTGTTGATGTACCAGTTACTTTTACTCCTAATGTTGGTATTTCTGTATCTGCTAATATTGCATCTGCAATTTTTTTATTTAAATCATTTGCACTAAATTGTGTTCCAGTAGCAGTGTTAACGTAAACATCATAATAATATGCTTCTACTGCTTCTGATGCAAGTATTACACATTTATCTTGTGCTACACCTAATTGTTGTCTTGCTATAGCTTCACCAGTTCTTGTTAATACACCTTTATCTGATGATAACATTGCTATTGATACACCTGCTAAAATTATTAATACTATGATTGTTATAACTAAAGCAATAAGTGTAATACCTTTGTCATCTCTAATTTTGTTTTCTTTCATTATAATTCCTCCTAAAATAATTTAAAGATTCTTTAGTTTTTATCCAGCTGCATCAGGTCCTAAATGGAATGCTCCAAAAGTAACCTTACCATTTGCTACTGTAGCTTCTACATAAGAACCATCAGTATATGTTAATGTAAGGACAATACTTGCTGCTGGGTCTGTGTTTGTTTTTGCTGCTGCAGTTACTCCTAATGTTGGTATTTCTTCATCTGCTACTATTGCTGCTGCAATTTTTCCATTTAAATCATTTGCACTAAATTGTGTTCCAGATGTAGTATTAACATAAACATCATAATAATATTGTTCTACTACTTCTGATGCTAATATTACGCATTTATCTTCTGCTACACCTATTTGTTGTCTTGCTATAGCTTCACCAGTTCTTGTTAATACTCCCTTATCTGATGATAACATAGTTATTGAAACACCTGCTAAAATTATTAATACGATAATTGTTATAACTAAAGCAATAAGTGTGATACCTCTTTCGTCTCTGTTTGTTTTTGTGTCTTTCATTTAAAATCCCCCCTCCTTTGCTTATTATTATTTTATCTTAAGTATATTTATAAAATAAATATAACTTTAATAACTTAAATTTATTTTGTACCTTTATCTCTTATATATTCAGAACTCTTTGTGTCTGTATCATTTGTACTTTTACTGCTTGAACTTGATGTTGTATTAGTTGATTTTGAACTTGTATTTGTACTTGAGTTCGAACTTGAGCTAGAGTTTGAACCAGTAGTTGTATTTGTGCTTGTACCAGAACTTGTATTTGTATCAGTATCATCTGCAATATAATTATTATTTTCTATTGAAGCAAATGGGTCTGACCTACCTGGTACATAATCATTTTTTGTTTTATAATTATTTAATTCTGAAGATGAAACTTCATACTCATATTCACCTTGTTCAAAAGTTGCTACTACTTCGCTATCTTCACTATCTATATCATCTGCTAAAAGTCCTGTTACTTCGTCATTTGCTTTATATGTTATAACCTCTGGAATAACTTTCCTAGCTGGGATATAGTCATAAAATACCACCGCCAATAATAACATTGCAAGCAAACAAACTAATAACATTATTATAAGCTCTTTAATGAATTTTAACATATTGCACTCCTTTCTTTTACTTTCGTAATTCTTATTGACCTACTGTATTTGTTGTTGTACCACTTACTGAAGTGTTTGTTGTAGTATTTGTAGTTGCTCCTGTTGTTGTATTATCTCCTATACCATCAAGTCCTTTTTCTTGTGCATTACGTATATTTTGTAAAATCTCAGCATTTGGGTCTCCAGTTGCTACTGTATTTGTAGCATCTGGCTCTGCAGTTTCAGTATTTGTTGCTTGTTCTTTTTCTTCTTCTTTTGGTACATCATTTTCTGTCATTTCTATTATTATATCTTTACAAGAGAAGCTTGCTTCTACACCTGTTATTACTTGCTCTGATAATTGTTTTTCTAATCTTTCTACTTCTTCTAATTTCTTCTTATTAGATGGAGCTTCTTCAGCTTCTTTACGTTTCTTTGCAAGTTCTTCTTCAATTTCTTTCTTTATCTGTTGACTTATATCAGCAGCTATCATATCGAAATCATCAATTTTAAATCCTATTTTTGAATCATTTTCTATATCATATATAAATTGTGTAACATCTGAATATCTTCCTCTTACTATAAAGTTCATATCATATCTATCTTTTGATGAACCTTTTGTTACATCTATTTTTATTACTACACTGTTATCATTTGCATAATTTCCTAATTTTGTCCATAAGTACTCAATATCATATTTATCTGTTTGTAAAGAATATTTTTTATCATTTATTTGAACAGCTTTTGCTTCATAATCTTCTTTTTCTTTTTTCATTTTATCTGACGATTCACCTAAAGTTTTTACCTTTGAGCTATAAGTGTTTCCTATTAATATTGATAGTTCGCCATTTCTCGTATCTAAAGCCTCATTTTGAGCTGTTAATTCTTTTACTCCCCATATTTTCAGATTGCCTAATGTAGCACCATTAACAACAACAGTTATTGTAAATATTAATAATATAATTGCAATTAATGCAAATAGTATTTTTCTCATGGCAATTCTCCTTCTATTTTAATACTAACTACTTCTCCGACCTTATTTCCACTTGAAGAAATAACATTTTTTAATGTTCCTCTAGTTTTTAATGT
>CANQRS010000019.1 GCA_947626295.1 uncultured Clostridia bacterium | reverse complement strand
GATAAATAATTAGAATAAATAATAAAAATAAAATAAATAAATAATTGAAAAATAATAATAAAATATAAATAAAAAAAATAATAAAATAAATAATTAATTAAAAAATAAATAATAAATAAATAATAATAAAGGAGTAATAATTTAGTGAATGAATTAAAAAATATTATAAATTTAAGTAAAATATTTATTTTAGAAAACAACAATGATAATTATATTATAGATAAAAAATTAAATAAAAAAAATCCAATAATATGGTTAGCAATAATTTTATTTTTTGGCATATCTTATGCTAGTTATCAAGTAATACATATTTTAATAGGAATGGGAAAGCCAGAAGTATTTTTAAATGGATATTTTTTATTTTTACAAATATTAATATTTATACAAGCTATAATGTTATGTACAAATGTATTGTTTTTTTCAAAAGATATAGAAAATGTTTTACCATTACCGTTTAAACCGATAGAAATATTATTATCTAAATTTAATGTATTAGTTTTTATGGCATATACAACAGAATTAATATTTGCATTAATTCCATTTAGTATTTATGGAATATATGCAAATATGGGAGTATTATTTTTTATTAAATTAATAGTAACCTTAATTATTTTTCCTATATTTTCTATAATAATTGTCTGTATAGTAGAAATGTTTTTAATAAGAATAATAAAAATGGTAAAAAATAAAGATTTAATGCAATTAATAATGTCTTCAATATTAATTTTTATTTTTTTGATTATAGTAGGTATTGCAATGAAATATACTTTTGATAGTATAGATGCGATTCAAAAGACTGAAGAGGCAAAAGAAACTTTAAATAATATTAATGAAAATATATTAGGATTCAATAAATATTTTATTATATTAAATCCTATAACTAATTTTTTACAAGACAAAAATATAATAAAAATATTTTTAGATTTTTTTGAAATAATTATAATTAATTTTATTGCATTTTTTATATTTATTTTTTTAGGAGAAAAAATATATTTTAAACAATTATTAAAAAATAAATTTTATAAAGAAAATAAAAAAAATAAAAAAATAAAATTTAAGAAAAAAAATAAAATAATTATTGCATATTTAAAAAAAGAAATAAAATTATTAAAAAATCCATTATTATTATTGCAGAGTATTTATCCAGTAATTATGATTACAATTACAACAGCGGTATTGTTAATTGCAATAATACCTCAAGCTATAGAGCTATTTCAAACGGAGCAATTTAAAGAACAGTTTGAAAATTTAAAATTTGATTTTGAAGCAATGTGTTTAATTTTAGGGTTAATACAAGTTATAACATTGTTTAATTATACATCAATTACTTGTTTTTCAAGAGAAGGAAAAAATGTTTTTGTAATTAAATATTTGCCAGTGAGTTTGTATAAACAATATGTATATAAAAATATACCACAAATATTTATTAATATAATTTCTGCAATAATAATTTTAGGTGTATTAAAATATGAAATACCGGCTATAGAAATGAAGTATATTTTGGTTATGTTTATATTATCGATTTTATTAATTATTATTAATAGTTTTATTTTAAGTTTTATTGATTTAATTAATCCAAAGATTAATTGGGATTCCGAATATGAAATTTTAAAAAATAGTAAAAATAAATTGTTCCAATATGTATTAATTATTTTTAATATTTTCTTTTTATATTATATGAACGATATTTTTAAAGAACATAATTTAGATAAATCAATAATTGCTTTTTTAATAATATTAATTGTAATTTTAATTAGTATGAATTTATTTATATATAAATTTAAAAATAAATTATTTAAAAAAATAAATTAAAAATAAATAAAAAATAAAAAAGAAAAAATAAAGTTATAAAAAAATAACAAATAAAAAGCAAAAATTAAATTATAAAAAATAATAAATAAAAAGACTGAAAATAAAATTATTAAAAAATAATAAATAAAAAAGAAAAAATAAAGTTATAAAAAAATAACAAATAAAAAGCAAAAATAAAATTATTAAAAAAATAATAAATAAAAAAACTGAAAATTAAATTATAAAAAAAAATAATAAATAAAAAAGTAAAAATAAAATTATAAAAAAATAATAAATAAAAAAGCAAAAATAAAATTATTAAGAAAATAATAAATAAAAAAACTGAAAATAAAATTATTAAAAAATAATAAATAAAAAAACAAAAATAAATTATAAAAAATAATAAAAAATAAATAGATTAAAATAAAAAATTTAATCTATTTATTTTTTATGGTTCTAAAAGGGACAAAAACATAATAATTATTACAAAAGAAAAAAATATAAGGAGGAATAAATTATGAAAAGAAAAAAATTAATTTTAATAATTGCAATAATAATTATATTAGGAATAATTATATTTGCGGTTGTAAAAAATAATACTCAAGAGGAAGAAAATCAACAAGAGTTAGCTGAATATACGCCAGAAGAAGAAATAACGGATGAACAGTTGAGAGAAACTATTGTGACACTATTTTTTTTAGATGAGGAATCTCAATCATTAAAATCTGAAGGAAAATTAGTCGATTCAAGTGTACTATTACAGAATCCATATAAACAAATAGTTCAATATTTGATTGATGGACCAACATCGGAAAATTTAAAGAAGGTTTTTCCAGAAAATACTAGAATTATAGAAGCTTCTATTGAGAAAAATTGTGTAACTTTAAATTTTTCAAAAGAATTATTAAATTTTGAAAGCGATGAACAAAAATATAATATAATTAATAGTATATTGAATTCTTTAACTCAACTAACAGAAGTAAACTCTATAAAATTTTTAATAGATGGAAAAACTTCAGAAGAAATAAATGAAGAGTATACAGCAATTTATTAAAATAACCTAAAAAATCCATTGACAAACGATGAAAAATATTATAAATTATAAAGGGGAAATACAAAAAAATACAATATTTTTAATAGGAGTAAAAAATATGATTATTCAAGAAGATAATATTGAAGTCGTTGAAGAAGAAGAGAAAAAAGAAGAAGAAAAACAAAATTCAGAAAAAGGGAAAACAGGAACTAAGCATATAATGGTAATTTTAGGAATATTTATTGGTATAGTCTTTTTGGTATTATTGATTATATTTGGTATTTTCACGATATATAATATTAAACACAATAATGTTATTGCTAAAGGTGTATATATTTATGGTATAGATGTATCATATCTTTCACCAAATGAAGCTAAAGAAAAAATATCTCCAAAATTTCAAGAAATGGTAGATACAAATATAACTTTAAAATATGAAGATTATGAGACACAATTAAGCGCGAGTGAAGTAGATTTACAATTTGATATAGATGCAGCGATAAATTATGCTTATAAAATAGGAAAAAATGGAAATATTTTTTCAGACAATTATGAAGTTTTTGATACTATGTTAAAAAAGGTAAATATTGTGCCAACATATTCAATAAATAAAGAGGAATTAATAAAGTATTTGGATAATTTATCGAAAGACCTTCCAAATGCTGTTGTAGAAAGCAGTTATTATGTTGAAGATTCTGAATTAATAATAACAAAAGGAAAAGATGGTTTTGTAGTAAATGCTGAGCAAACTGCAAATAATATAAAAGATAAAATAAAAGATTTTTCATATTTAAATGATGCTGTGCAATTAAGTTTAACGCCAGCGAAGCCTAAAGATGTTGATTTAGATGAAATATATAAAAAAATATATAAAGAGCCAACAGATGCATCTTATACAACAAATCCATATAATGTTATTCCTTCATCAAATGGTGTTGATTTTAGTATGAGTTTGGATGAAGCGAAAGAGTTATTAAAGAAATCGGAAAATGAATGTAAGATTAAATTAAAAACTCTATATCCTTCTGTAACAACTAATATGATAGGTACGGAGGCATTTCCTGATTTGCTTGCAACATTCTCAACAAGATATAATACAGCAAATAAAAATAGAACTACGAATTTGAGGTTAGCTGCAAATAAAATTAACGGAACAGTATTGATGCCAGGAGAAACTTTTTCATATAATAAGGTAGTTGGAGAAAGAACTATAGCAGCAGGGTATAAAGAAGCAAGTATATATATTGATGGAACAGAAACAGATGGATTAGGTGGTGGAATATGCCAAATATCAACAACATTATTTAATGCAGCTTTATATGCTAATATGGAAATGATTGAAGTAAATAATCACCAATTTGTTCCTCCTTATTCTACTACAGGCAGAGATGCTACAGTAGTGTATGGAACAAAGGATTTTCAGTTTAAAAATTCAAGAAATTTTGCTGTTAAAATTGAATGTTCAGTTTCAAAAGGAGTAGCGAAATTTAATATATATGGTTTAAAAGAAGAGAATGAATATGATATTGATATTTCAACAGATATTACAAGTAAAACTTCATCATATACTAAATCTACTACTTACAGAATTCTTAAACAAAAAGGTAAAGTAGTAGATAAACAAAAAATATATTCTTGCACATATAAAGCACATTAGGAAGTAATAAATACAGAAATAAAAAAAGATTAGAGACTGGTTATTGCCAGTCTTTTCTATTTGACAATTCGACATTTTTCGTATAAAATAAGTATGAATAAAATTTACAATTTAAAAGGAGGACAGCTATGAATAATATTTTACATGTAGGTGTAGATGTTGGTTCTACAACTGTAAAAATAATTGTAATGAATGAAGATAAAGAAACAATATATAAAGATTATCAGAGACATTATTCAGATACGAAAAATACTGTTTGTGATGTTTTGGAAAGTTTGAATAATAGATTTAAAAATAGTCAATTTACATTAGCTTTAACAGGTTCTGGAGCAATTTCAGTTTCAAAATTTTTGGAAGTTAATTTTATACAGGAAGTAGTATCTTGTAAAAGGGCAGTGGAAAAATACATACCTCAAACTGATGTAGTTATAGAATTAGGCGGAGAAGATGCAAAAATAATTTATTTTGATAAATCTATAGAACAACGTATGAATGGAACCTGTGCGGGAGGTACGGGAGCTTTTATAGACCAAATGGCATCTTTACTAGATACAGACCCATCTGGGTTAAATGAATATGCAAAAAAGTATAATACTATATATCCGATTGCATCAAGGTGTGGAGTGTTTGCCAAAACTGATATTCAGCCACTTATAAATGAAGGAGCTGCTAAAGAGGATATTGCAGCATCTATTTTTCAGGCTGTAGTTAATCAGACTATTAGTGGTTTAGCTTGTGGAAGACCGATAAAAGGGAAAATAGCTTTTTTGGGAGGACCTTTAACATATTTATCTGAATTAAGAAAAAGATTTATAGAAACGTTAAATCTTACACCTGATGAAACTATTATACCAGAGGAAGGTCATTTACTAGTTGCAAAGGGAGCTGCGCTTGATTCAATAGAAGAAGAGCCTATAACTAACGAAGAGTTAGCAAATAAAATTGAAAAGTTAAGAAATTCGGTAGATAATACTACTCAACCTTTAGAGCCATTATTTACTGATGAAAATGAATATAGAAAGTTTTCAGAAAGACACAATAAAGCAACTGTAAATAAATTTCCACTTAAAAATTTTAAAGGGGATTGTTTTATTGGAATTGATGCAGGTTCAACTACAACTAAATTAGTTTTGGTAGATATAGAAGGTAATTTACTGTTTTCAGAGTATGGCAGTAATGAAGGTAATCCATTAAATAGTACGATAGCTATGTTAGAACATTTATATAAAGCACTTCCTGAAGGTGCAAAAATACGTTATAGTGGTGTTACAGGATATGGAGAAAAATTAATTCAGACAGCATTAAACATTGATTTAGGAGAAATTGAAACGATAGCACATTATACAGCAGCAAAAAAATTTGAGCCAGATGTTACAAGCATAGTAGATATCGGTGGTCAGGATATGAAATATATTCGATTAAAAAATGGTGCTATAGATAATATAATGCTTAATGAAGCCTGTTCTTCTGGATGTGGTTCTTTTATAGAGACTTTTGCTAAAAGTTTAGGCTTAAAAATTGAAGATTTTGTACAAGAAGCTATACATTCAAAAAGACCTGTAGATTTAGGTTCAAGATGTACGGTGTTTATGAATTCAAAAATTAAACAAGCACAAAAAGAAGGATATAGTGTAGGAGATATATCAAGTGGACTTTCTTATTCAGTAATAAAAAACGCTATACAAAAAGTAATGAAAGTTAGAGATGTAGAAACTTTAGGACAACATATTGTAGTTCAAGGAGGAACATTCTATAATGATGCAGTTTTAAGAGCATTTGAAAAGATTGTAGGAAAGAATGTTGTAAGACCAGATATTTCGGGACTTATGGGAGCTTATGGAATGGCATTACTTGCAAAAGAACAATATGAGGCTAATATGGATATGGAATATTATTCTACAATTTGCAAAATGGAAGAACTACATAATTTGGATATAAAAGTAACACATACACGTTGTAATGGTTGTGAAAATCATTGTAAATTAACTATAAATAAATTTGGAAATGGAAAAAAATATATATCAGGTAATAGATGTGAAAAAGGTGCTGGAATTGTCAGCAAAAATGCTGAGCTTCCAAATTTAGTAAAATACAAAAATGAGAGAATATTCAATTATACTCCATTAAAAGAAGAAGATGCAAAAAGAGGAACTATAGGAATTCCTAGAGTATTAAATATGTATGAGGATTATCCTTTTTGGTTTACTTTTTTTACAGAGTTAGGATTTAGAGTAATCTTATCAGAAAAAAGTACAAGAAAGACTTATGAAAAAGGTATGGAATCTATGCCTTCAGAGTCAGTATGTTATCCAGCTAAATTGTCTCACGGTCATATAGAAGAGTTAATAAATAAAGGAATAACAACTATTTTTTATCCTTGTATGCCATATTCACGTAAAGAATATGAAAAGGCTGATAATAGATATAATTGCCCTATAGTAATTTCTTATTCAGAGGTATTAAAAAATAATGTAGAATCATTAAAAGAGAAAAAAATAAAATATATGAATCCTTTTTTACCTTTCGATAAAGAAAATTTAGTAAAAAAGATTATGGAATTAGATGAATTTAAGGAATATAATTTTACAAAGAAAGAGTTAGAACAAGCGGCTGAACAGGCAGAAAAAGAATATCAAGCTTGTAAAAAAGATATTCAAACTAAGGGTATGGAGACTGTCAAATATATTGAAGAAAATAATTTAAAGGGAATTGTACTAGCTGGAAGACCATATCATATTGACCCAGAAATAAATCACGGTATAGATACTTTAATTACATCTTTAGGACTTTGTGTGTTAACAGAGGATAGTATTTCAAATCAGGCAGAACCAAAAAGACCATTAAGAGTTGTTGACCAATGGGTATTTCACGCAAGATTATATGCAGCAGCAGATTTTGTGGGAAAACACGATAATCTCGAATTAATTCAATTAAATTCATTTGGATGTGGAGTAGATGCGGTTACAACAGACCAGGTAGAGGAAATTTTGGTAAGTTATAATAAAATGTATACATTAATTAAAATTGATGAGGTAAATAATTTAGGAGCAGTAAAAATTCGTATACGTTCTCTTTTGGCAAGTATGACTAAACGTTTGAAAGATAAAGAATTAGCTAAAGGAGATTATGAAGTTGACAAAAAAGTGTTTACAAAGGAAATGAGAAAAGATTATACGATATTAATTCCACAAATGATACCAATTCATTTTGAACTTTTAGAAGCTGCTGTTAATTCTTGTGGATATAATGCAGTATTACTTAGGGAGTGTACACCTCATACTGTTGAAGTTGGCTTAAAATATGTAAATAATGATGCGTGTTATCCGTCAATTTTAGTTACAGGACAAATGATTGAGGCTTTGCAATCTGGAAAATATGATTTAAATAAAACAGCATTGATTATGTCTCAAACTGGTGGAGGTTGCAGGGCAACAAATTATATAGGATTTATTAGAAAGGCTTTGAAGGATGCAGGATTTTCTAATATACCGATAATTTCATTTAATGTAGTTGGTATGGAAAAAATGCCAGGATTTAAATTAACACCTAAATTACTTGAAAAATTAATAAAAGCAGTAATTTTAGGGGATTTGTTACAAAAAGTATTACATAAAAATAAGGCTTATGAAATAAATAAAGGGGAGACAGAAAAATTATATAATAAATGGCTTGATAAGTGCAAAGATGTTTTGCAGAATGCTTCAAGTAAGCAATTTAAGCAAACGATTTATGATATAGTAGAAGATTTTGAAAAAATTGAGATTGATACAACAGTTGAGAAACCAAGGGTAGGAATTGTTGGAGAAGTATTAATTAAATATCATCCTTTTGGAAATAACTTTGTAGCAGATTTATTGGAAAAAGAGGGAGCAGAAGTAATTTTACCAGATTTTATGGGATTTATTAAATTTATGGCAACACATAAAATTACATTTAATAAATTATTAAATATGAATAAAACTTCTTCTAAAATTAGTAAAATTGCAATTAGTTTAATAGATTTATTGGAAAAAGATTTGAAGATAGCTCTTTCTAATTCAAAGAAAAATTATCTTATGCCTTGTGATATTTGGCATCTTGAAGACCAAGTAAAAGATATTTTGTCTATAGGAAATCAAACAGGTGAAGGATGGTTTTTAACAGCAGAAATGATTGAGTATATAGAAAATGATATTCCGAATATTGTTTGTGTACAACCATTTGCTTGTTTGCCTAATCACGTTGTAGGAAAGGGAGTTATAAAAACAATTAGGAGTAAATATCCTTATGCAAATATTACACCAGTTGATTATGACCCAGGTGCAAGTGAAACTAATCAGACAAATCGTATTAAACTTTTAATGACTGTTGCAAAAGATAATTTAAAATTAAAACAGAATGAGAAAAAAGCATTAGATAATGAAAATGCAGAAAAAAAGAAAATTACAGTATAATATTAAATTAGGAATGTAAATTATGATTTACATTCCTAATTTTTGGGAAAAAACAAAAAGTTTGAAACTTGAAAAACTGGAAAATAAGTAGTATAATAAAGGTAATGAAAATATTTCATCTCAGATAAAGAGCTTGGTAAAGCTCTAAAATTAAAGGAGGTATTATGATAAATAGACGGTATTTAGAAAGAGGAGGGGTGCAATGCCATTTCATTGATACCCACACTCATACAAATACTTTAGGGTCAGATGGTGACTTAAAGCCGTTTGACCAGGTGATGTATGCCTATAATCAGGCATACGAAATGTTCAGGACGAATTTGGAAGAGAATTCTGCCGAAGAAGATTTTTCTGAAGAAGAAATTCGGCAGATGTTCGGTGAGTGCACTGTAGAATGGGGCATAACAGACCATAATACAGCGATGGCTTTTGAAACCTTGAAAAATGAAACATTGCCTAAAAATTTTGTACTCCATACGGGAATCGAATTAGAGGCAGTAGATTTAAAAAGAAATTTGTTGTTTGACGTGACTGTTCACGGCATAAGAAGAGATTTTTTGAAGAGTTCTCTTGGTATGCACTATAAGACAGAAGTCGTAGACAAAAAGAACGATTTAGAAGACGAATCGGCAGAAATTCAGTATGAGGCTTTTAGAAGAATTGGACTGCAATTGCCGATATTATTGGACAAAGAAAAGAGGTATAGAAAGACTGGATTAAGAGCAAATGATGTTGCACACGACGCAATGCATTATTTACTCTTTGAGGAAACAGAAGATTCGCATATTTTAGAGTTCCGTCAGCTCGAGGATAGCAGAAGAGTACGGAAATATTTGTTGGATAATGGATATAACCCTGCAGATGGTAGAAAGACTTACTATCGAAAGTTTATAACGAATCCAGCGAGCGACTTTTATGTGAATCAGACGAAAGGAAGACTGACCTTGGAAGAAATTCTGTATAAGGCAGTTAAAGAAAATCCTTATTCGTTGATTATGGTTTCGCATCCAGGTTCATACGAACCGAATGTTCCTATGATGCAGTTCGTTAGAGAAAAATATGAGGTTGTTCAGGATGTAATTCAGCAGTTAAAGGCGGAAGGAGTTGATACCTACCGCAGAATAGGTTTTGAAGTTGGTCATCGTGGAATGACTAGACATCAAACTGAAAAGGTTTTAGCTTTTTGTCTTAAGCATAATTTGCCTTATACGGCAGAAAGCGACTTCCATAAACCTGGGCTGCATAAGCCGTTTAGATATGCTTACGGTAAGAGAGCCATTGATTATCGAGTCGTATCGGCTGAATGGTTCAGAACACCAACTATTGAAGAATGGTTTTAGTATAATAGTTATATTTTCCTCCTTTATGCAGACTCTGAATTTATTTCGGGGTCTGCTTTACTTTTTAAGGAATTTATAAAATTTTATATATCTAAAAAATTTATTAACATCATTTAAAAAATATTCTACTTCGTTAAGTGAATTTTCGGTATTATTTTTTAATTTTTTAAAATCAAATTTATTTTTTTTCTTTTTTTCTTTACCTCTAAAATTTTGATTATTAGATATTGAGTTATCCATTGAAAAATCTCCTTTTTTGTTATATAATATGTAATACAATTATTTTAGTGAAAAAAATTATAAGAAGGAAAAATTATGGAAATAAAAAAAGATGAGAGAATAGATGATTTAGAATTTAAAGGATTAAAAATAATTCAAAATAAAACTGGTTTTTGTTTTGGAATAGATAGTGTATTATTATCAGATTTTGCAAAAGAAATAAAGAAAAATTCTAAAGTAATAGATTTAGGAACAGGTACGGGAATTATAAATATTTTATTATCAGGAAAAACAGAGGTACAGGACTTTACTGGTGTTGAAGTTCAACAAGAAGTTGCTGATATGGCAGAAAGAAGTGTAAAGCTAAATAATTTAGAAGATAAAATAAAAATAATTAATGATGACATTTTAAATTTAAAAAATATTTATAAAAAAAATAGTTATGATGTAGTTATTACAAATCCACCATATAAAAAAATAAATACAGGGATAAATAATAAAGAAAATAAAAAAAATATTTCTAGGAATGAAATAACAGCAACATTAGATGATTTTATACATATATCATCATATTTGTTAAAGGATTATGGGCAATTCTATATGGTGCATAGACCTGATAGGTTAGTAGATATATTTTCAATAATGAGGAAAGAAAATATTGAACCTAAAAAAATAAGATTTATTTATCCAAATAAAAATAAACAAACAAATTTAGTGTTAATAAAGGGAATAAAGAATGGAAATCCATTTTTAAGATTTGAAAATAATTTGTATATTTATGATGAAAAGGGTAATTATACAGATGAAGTTTTAGAAATATATAATAAAAAATAGGAGGAAAAAATGAGTGGAAAATTATATTTAGTAGCAACTCCAATTGGAAATCTAGAAGATATAACATTAAGAGCTTTAAATATTTTAAAGCAAGTAGATGTTATTGCCGCAGAGGATACAAGAAATACTTTAAAATTATTAAATCATTATAATATTAGTAAGCCTCTAATTAGCTATCATAGACATAACGAAGAAATAAAATCTGATATATTAATAAATAAATTAAAAAATGGTGAAGATATTGCATTAGTTACAGATGCGGGAACTCCAGGAATTTCTGACCCGGGAGAAGTAATTGTAAAGCAAGCAATAAATGAAGAAATTGAAGTAGTTCCTATACCAGGAGCTTGTGCAGCAATAAATGCTTTGATTTGTTCAGGATTAGACACTAAAGAATTTTTATTTATAGGATTTTTACCGTTAAATAAAAAGTTAAGAAAAGAAAAATTAAAAGAAATAGAAGATGAAACAAGAACTATAATTTTATATGAAGCTCCACATAAATTAAAAAATACTTTACAGGATTTAAAAGATATTATTGGAGAAAGAAAAGTGGTATTAGCAAGGGAACTAACAAAAATTTATGAGGAATTTTTAAGAGGAGATATTGAATATATTATAAATAAAAGTGAAAACTTAAAAGGAGAAATGATAATTCTTATAGAAGGAAATACTAAAAAAGAAGAAAAAAATTTATTAAACAAGCTTTCATTAGAGGAACATTATTTGTATTATGAAAAATTAGGACTTGAAAAAAAGGAAATAATTAAAAAAATAGCTAAGGATAGAGGCGTTAGCAAAAATGATGTTTATATGAATTTTGTGGAAAAAAATAGAGGAAATTAAATTTCCTCTGCTATACTTAAGTTAGAAGATAAATCTTCTAAACAATTATTACATATTAATTTATCTTTATAAGAGACTAATTTTTGATTAGCTCCATTACCACAAAAAATACAATTTGTTTCTACTTTTTTTAAAATTATAGCTCGACCATCAATATATATTTCTACTGGGTCTTTTTCATCGAGCTTTAATTTTGTTCGTATTTCTTTTGGAATTACAACCCTCCCTAGTTCGTCTATCTTTCGTATTACACCTGTTGATTTCATAAATTAACTCCTCCTTACACAAGATGTATTTATAGTACGTCTATTTTTTTGCATTTTATATACTATATCATAAATTAAAAGAGGGGTCAACAAAATTAAGCAATTTTCGGCAAAAAAATTATTTACAGATAAGGTAATAAAATTTAATATATTGAAATAAAATTATTAAAGAGGGAGATTAATGTTAAACTATTTATGGCCAATTTTAATTATAATTTCATATATATATGCTATTGTTAATGGAAATGTAGAAAAAATAAACAATGCAGTTTTTGAGTACACAACAGATGCGGTAACACTTACAACTACATTGCTAGGGACAATGTGTTTATGGAATGGCTTGATGGAAATTGCAGCTAATACAAATTTGATAAAAAGATTAACGAAATTATTAAATCCATTAATTAATTTTTTATTTCCAAAAGTAAAACAGGAGAAAAAAATAAAACAAGAAATATCAATGAATATAGTTGCGAATATGTTAGGATTAGGAAATGCTGCTACGCCTTTAGGGATAAAAGCTATGAAAAGTATGCAAGAAAAAAACTTAAATAAAGATAAATTAACAGATGATATGGCAACATTTATAATTTTAAATACTGCATCAATTCAAATTATACCGACAACAGTTATAGCAATAAGAATGTCTTTGGGTTCTGCAGAGCCAACAAAGATTATTTTTGCGGTGTGGTTTTCCACAATTTGTGCAGCAATTGTGGGAATAACTGTAACAAAGATTTGTATAAAACTAGAAAAAAGGAGAATGTAATAAAAGTGGATATTATAAATTATATATCTAATATAGCAGTTCCGATAATTATTTTAATAATTTTATTATATGGTATTATGGAAAGGAAAAATGTTTTTGATATCTTTTTAAAAGGAGCAAAAGACGGATTAGATATGGTAGTAAAGATTTTTCCAACATTAATAGGATTGTTTTTAGCGATAGGTGCATTAAGTAGTTCTGGAATTTTAGACTTTTTTATAGGCTTAATTTCTCCAATATTAAATGTTATTAACTTTCCAAGTGAAGTTATGCCACTTGCAATTTTAAGACCAATTTCAGGAAGTGGGTCTATAGCTATAGCTACAGATATAATGAGAAGATTTGGAGTGGATTCTTTTATTGGTGTAATTGCAGCGACAATAATGGGGTCTACAGAAACAACTTTATATACAATAGCTGTGTATACGAGTTCTATTGATATAAAGAAAATAAGATTTGTTTTATTTGCAGCACTTATGGCTGATTTAACAGGAATGATTGCTTCTGTAGAGATTTGGCGATTTTTGTCGAAAAGTTTTTCTTGACAAAACATAAAAGATAATGTAAAATAATAAAGAATTAAAATTCAAATAAAATTTATTCAAAGGATTCAAATATGACAATTATAAAAATTATAGCATTTATAACAATTTTTTTTATAGTAAAAATGCTTGTTACAAAAATTTTATCAATAATATTTATAAAAAGAATCAACAAAAATTAGTTTTTATTCTTGTAGAGAAAATAACCATTTAAATCTTAAGATAATTCCAAAAAGTATAAAAATAAAACAAAAATGTAAAAATAAAATGGCCCCTAACTTTTTTATAACTATAATCCCCTTTTGAAAATTTATTTATAAAAAGTTATTTTCTCTACAATTAATTATAATTAAATATGTATTAGCTGTCCGATTTTATCGCGGCTAGCAACAGAAAGTTTTATATTATTAATATCAGTACCAGCACCCATAATTTCATCAACTACAGTTTGGTAAGCAAGTTCAGGAAAATTACTTTCTTTACTTAAGTGACCAAGCATAGCAGTTTTTAAATTATCGTGAATTAAATAATTAATCACTTTTCCTGCCATTTCGTTGGAAAGATGACCAGTAGGTCCAGCAATACGTTTTTTTAAATTAAAAGGATATTTAGAATATTTTAAAACTTCTGTATCATAATTTGACTCAAGAAGAATAAAACTACTACCTTCTAATTTTTTCAAAATATCATTTGTTATGTGTCCAATATCTGTTGCAATGCTAATTTTATCATTTCCACAAGTCAATGTAAATCCGCAAGGATTAGCTGCATCGTGTGGTATAGAAAATGCATTTACTTCGATATCATTAATAAAAAATTTTTCATCTATTGAAATTTTTTTAATATTTTCAGTGGTAATTTTATCAGTTTGTTTTGGCATTGCATCAAAAGTTTGGGAATTTGCAAATACTGGTAAATTATATTTTTTAGACATATTCCCAAGACTTTGAACGTGGTCAGAATGCTCGTGAGTAACTAAAATGCCATCTAAAGAAGACGATGGCACATTTAAAGCCTCAAGCCCATTTTCGATTTTTTTTAAGCTAACACCTGAATCTATAAGTAGTTTAGTATTTTCTGATTCAACAAATAGGCAATTACCACTACTACCACTATATAAACTACAAAAATTTAACATTTGTTTCCCTCATTCTATAATTCTTTCTATTTTTGCTCCTAACGCACGAAATTTCTCTTCAATATTTTCGTAACCTCTATCAATATATTCTAAGTTGTATATTTCTGTTTTACCTTTAGCAACAATTCCAGCAATAATTAAAGCAGCACCAGCACGTAAATCAGAAGCATATACAGGTGCACCAGTTAATTCTTTTACACCTTCAAAAAATGCTGTTTTGCCTTGAGCTGTTATGCGGGCTCCCATTTTATTTAATTCCTCTGTATATTGAAAACGCGAATCCCAAATACTTTCATTAATAATACTTGTACCGTCAGCAATAGCTAATACGACACCAATTTGAGATTGCATATCAGTTGGAAAACCTGGATAAGGTAAAGTTTTAATATTTGCTTTAAAAGGTCTTTTATTGCAATAAACTCTTACACTATCGCCATAATCTTCTACGTGTCCACCAACTTCAATTACTTTTGCTGTAATAGCTTCTAAATGTTTTGTTATACAATTTTTTAATAAAATATTACCTTTTGTAGCTACAGCTGCAATCATAAAAGTACCAGCCTCTATTTGGTCAGGAACAATAGAATATGTAGCATTTCCTGTTAACTCAGATTTTCCATTGATTTTTATAGTATCTGTTCCTGCACCTCGAATATCAGCTCCCATAGTATTTAGAAAATTTGCAACATCAACTATATGAGGTTCTTTTGCAGCATTATCAATAACTGTAGTTCCATTTGATAAAACAGCTGCAAGCATTATATTTATAGTAGCTCCTACAGATGTTATATCCATATATATATAATTACCATTTAATTTTTTTGCTGATGCTATAATATTACCTTGCTCAACTTCGACTTTAGCACCTAAAGCTTCAAAGCCCTTTATGTGTTGGTCTATAGGACGAGCACCTAACTTACAACCACCTGGCATACTAACTGTTGCAGAACCTTTTCTTCCAAGTAATGCACCAATAAGATAATAAGATGCTCTAAATTTTCTTGTTAAATCAAGAGGTGGTACAGTAGATGTTATGTTTCTTGTGTCAATAGTTATTTTGCTTGTATCATTCCAAGTGATTTTAGCACCTAAATCTTCCAAAATTTCACAGTATATTTTTACATCACTAATGTTAGGAAGATTTTCAATAGTACATACACCATTTAATAAAAGTGTAGCTGGTAAAATAGCTACTGCTGCATTTTTTGCACCACTTATTGTTACTTCGCCTTTTAAAGGAGTGCCTCCTGTTATTACTAATTTTTCCAAAATATATTACCCCCAACTAATTATCACTTTTTTACTATTGTAATATAACATAAAAAACACATATTTACAAGGACTTTTTTCAATTATTTATTTTTTTGCCGTAATTATACCCTTTTGCTCAAAAAATTCTATTAATTTAAACTTGAAAGATATGGAAGAATTACCTGTCTCAGAAATGATTTCGTAATCTTCATCTGAAAGGTTATTTTGTAAAACTTCTTTTGATTCATCTGGTACTATACCGGTAGAAGTATTTACAAAACACAAAGGGGGAAACATTACACACCACCAATTTTGCCCCGCACTTTCTCCAATTTTTACTTTTAAAGCATCATAATATCCAGCTGGAAATGAGATATCTCCGTAGGTTTTAGTAGGAAATTCAAAGTTCCCAATATCAATAGAAACAGGGTAAGAAAAACCATTTGATTTAATTGTATCTTCTGCGATTTGTTTAAAATCATCTTTATGCTTATTGGCGATTTCAATTATTTCTTCTTTAGAAGAACAATTAGAACATAAATTATTCATATATTGTATAAGATTATCTCGAACAATATATTTTAAATCTTGGTCTTCTTGCGAATCACTATTTGCTATTATATGAAGTCTAAAAACACCATTTGATAAATCGTTAGAAACAGCAGATACGTAAGAGTATGCACAAATAAATACGTAAAACAAAAGT
Organism: uncultured Clostridia bacterium; assembly: GCA_947626295.1. GTDB lineage: Bacteria > Bacillota > Clostridia > TANB77 > CAG-508 > CAG-269. Next base: position 5,941 of record CANQRS010000019.1, on the reverse strand, counting down.
AATGTAAATAAAATAAAAATATGTTTTATAGTCTTTTTCATTCTTAATTTTTCCTTTCTAAAAAAATGAATGTAATTAATTCATATTTAAACTTTTTTGTAAAGAATATTATTTAATATTAATTATTTCCAAAAATAAAAATTATATACAAATACAATTAATTCGTTGTGTAACTCTTACAAATAAAATATCTTACAGAATATGGTCTTGTAGGATATATAAAATTTGTTAGAAATAATATTGACATATTTATAATTAAATGGTAAAATTTACCAGTAGACAAATGAGGGAAGGATGATGTGAGAGATGCTTACGGAAGAGTTAGATTCAAAAAAGATATGTTTATTTTGTGCAAGTGATTATCATTTAGAGATGATTCTTTTGCCATATATAAAAGATAAAATAAATGATTCAAAATTTGTGATATTTACTCAAAACAATTTAGAGGAAACAGTAAAAAAAGTTTTAGATAGAATTAATATAGATAATGAATTAAAAGAAAACATAAGAAAAATAAATTGGAAAAATGAAGATGAGATAAAATTTGACTATATAAAGAGTGATTTAAAGGAAGAAGTTAATATAATTATAAATGGAGATTATAGCTATATAAATAACATAAACAAAAACTTGAAAAATAATATAAATAAAATAAATATTATTGATTGCTTTCATATTGGTGATTTAAATGTTGATATAGAAGAAATTAGTAAAAAATATGAATATATCCTTAATACTAGAAAAATATAAAAAACTATTGCAAAAAAAAAAAAGTTAGTATATACTAAAAAAGTCAAACAATAAATATATTAGTTGAAAGGGAGATTTATATGGATGATGATATGATAGAAATTGAAAGCAAATTAAAAAAGTATAATCAAGAGCATTTGTTAGAATATTACAAAAAAATTAAAGATGAAGAAAAAAAGAAGAAAGTTTATAAACAACTACAAAACATAGATTATAAATTAATAGATAATTTATATAAAAATACAAAAAAAGAAATAAAAGAAGATAGTGCTAAAATAGAGCCAATAGAATATTGGGATAAAGAAAGACTTGGAAGTAAATATGACTTCTATGAGGAAATAGGAGAAAAAGCGATAAGGGAAGGAAAATTAGCTGCTGTAACAATGGCAGGAGGTCAAGGCACAAGACTTGGTCATAATGGACCAAAAGGTACATTTGATATAGGGTTAGATTCACATAAGAGTTTATTTGAATTACTATGTGATGGCTTAAAAGAAGCTAGTAAAAAATATGATGTGGATATACCTTGGTTTATAATGACAAGTAGAGAGAATAATGAACAAACAGTAGAATTTTTTGAAAAGAATAAATATTTTGGATATGGAAAAAATATTTATTTCTTTATACAAGGTCAATTACCAATGGTAGATACAGAAGGTAAAATACTTATAGGGGAAAATGGATTAATAAAAGAAGCAGCAGATGGTCACGGTGGAGTTTATGAATCTCTAGTTAAAAGTAAAATGGTAGACAAAATGAAGGAATTAGGCGTAGAATGGGTATTTATAGGTGGAGTAGATAATTGTTTGGCAAAAATGGTTGACCCTGTATTAATGGGATTAGCAATATATAAAGGTGTTACAGGTGCAGGAAAATCAGTAGTTAAGTCAAGTCCACAAGAAAAAGTAGGTGTATTTTGTAAGAAAAATGGAAAACCTACAGTAATGGAATATTCAGAAATAACTACAGAAATGGCAGAACAAAGAGATGAATCTGGAGAATTACTATATGGGGAATCTCATTTATTGTGTAATTTATTTAATATTTCTGCAATAGAGAGAATGGGTAATTCAACATTGCCATATCATAGTGCATTTAAAAAAGCAACATATATTGATAAAGATGGAAATAAGGTAGTTGCAACATCTCCAAATGCATACAAATTCGAGGCATTTCTTTTTGATGCTTTTGGTGAATTAGATGATATGGTTGTTTTAAGAGTTAAAAGAGAAGAAGAGTTTGCTCCTGTAAAGAATGCAACAGGTGTAGATAGTCCAGAAACAGCAAGAGAGTTGTATAATAATTTTCATAATAAACTATCACATAAACATAAATAATAAATACATAAAAAGGTGCAAATTAGGTTAAAGTCTAGTTATGCACTTTTAATTTTTATATAGAGAGGATGATAAAAATGGAATATTTAGAAGAGTACAAAAAATGGTGTGAAGGTGAAGAATTTGATGAAGAAACAAAAAAAGAATTATTATCAATAAAAGATAATGGGGCAGAAATAGAGGATAGATTTTATAGAGAATTAGAGTTTGGAACAGCAGGACTTAGAGGAATAATAGGTGCAGGGACTAACAGAATGAATAAATATGTAGTTGGAAAAGCAACTCAAGGTTTAGCAAATTATATATTGGAGCAAGGAACTCAAGATAAAGGTGTAGTAATAAGTTATGATTCAAGAAGAATGTCACCAGAATTTAGTAAACACACAGCTTTAGTATTAAATGCAAATGGCATTAAAACATATCTTTTTGATAAATTAAGAGCAGTACCAGAGTTATCTTTTGCTGTAAGAGAGCTTGGATGTACAGCGGGAATAATGATAACTGCTAGCCACAATAAGCCACAATATAATGGGTATAAAGTTTATTGGGAAGATGGTGCTCAAATTATAAGTCCAGTGGATAAAGGAATAATGGATAAAGTAAAAGCAATTACAGATTATAAGCAAATTAAAGAAATATCAGAAGAAGAAGCAAGAAAATCTGGATTGTTTAATATAATAGGAAAAGAAATAGATGATAGGTATATAGAAGAATTAAAAAAATGTGTTTTAAATAAAGAAATAATTAAGACTTATGGTAAAGATTTAAAAATTGTATATACACCATTACACGGAACAGGAAAAGAAATGGTGCAAAGAATTTTAAGAGAATTAGGATTTGAAAAAGTTTATACTGTACCAGAACAAGAGGAGCCAGATGGAAACTTCCCAACAGTAGATTATCCTAATCCAGAAGCAAAAGAAGCATTTAAGTTGGCATTAGAATTAGCAGCTAAAGTAGATGCAGATGTAGTTTTAGCAACAGACCCTGATGCAGATAGATTAGGTATATATGCAAAAGATACAAAAACAGGAAAATATATGGATTTTACAGGAAATATGTCAGCATTATTGATTGCAGAATATAGATTATCACAACTTAAAGAAAAAGGAATGTTACCTGAAAATGGAATGTTAGTATCTACTATAGTTTCTTCTAATTTAGCAGGAGCTATTGCAAAAAAATATAATTTAGAATTTAGAGAGGTATTAACTGGATTTAAATATATAGGAGAACAAATAAGAATAGAAGAACAAAAACAAAATGGAAAGAAATATTTATTTGGATTCGAGGAAAGCTATGGATGTTTAATTTCAGATTATGCTAGAGATAAAGACGCTATAAGTGCAGTAATGAGTTTGTGCGAGGCAGCAAGTTTTTATAAATCAAAAGGTTTGACTTTGTGGGATAAGATGATAGATATATTTGAAACTTATGGATATTATAAAGAGGGGCAAATATCTATAACATTGGAAGGAAGTAGTGGAGCAGAGAAGATTAAGCAAATGATGGAAAATTTAAGAAATAATCTTATAACAAAAATAGGAGATTATAAGGTGTTAGTATTTAAAGATATTTCTAAAGATATAGTAAAGGATATGGAGACAAAGGAAATTTCAAATGCAAATTTACCTAAATCAAATGTATTGTATTATGTTTTGGAAAATGATGCGTGGTGTTGTGTAAGACCTTCTGGAACTGAGCCAAAAATAAAATTGTATGTTGGAGTAAAGGGAAATTCTATGGAAGATGCAGAAAAGCAATTAGAAACATTAAAAAATGATTTAAGAGAATTAGTAAAATAATTAAAAAAGTTAATCTGTTTTAAAGCAACTTTTCAAAACAGATTGACTTTTTTTGGTAATGTTGCTATAATATTTTATAATAAATTTATGTTCCTATAGCTCAGCAGGATAGAGCAGTCGCCTCCTAAGCGACAGATTGTGGTTCGAGTCCGCATAGGAACACCAAAATAGTTTAAGGAGAAATAATGCAGGAAAAAGAAAAATTTATGAAAATAGCACTAAAAGAAGCACAAAAAGCTTATGAAAAAATGGAAATACCAGTTGGGGCTATCATAGTAAAAGATGGAAAAATAATTGCAAGAGCACATAATCAGAAAGAAACAAAATTTGATACTACAAAACACGCGGAAATTTTAGCAATACAAAAGGCAAGTAAAAAATTAAATTCTTGGAGATTAATAGATTGCGAAATGTATGTTACATTAGAACCTTGCTCAATGTGTGCAGGTGCGATAATAAATTCTAGAATAAAAAAAGTATATATAGGAGCTAATGACGAGAAAACAGGAGCTATTGGCTCTGTATTAAATTTATTTGATGATTATAAATTTAATCATAAGCCAGAATATGAAAAAGGAATTATGAAAGAGGAATGCGAAATAATATTAAAGCAATTTTTTAAAGAATTAAGAAAATTAAAATCGGAGGATAAATAATGCCAAAAAAAGTAAAAAAGGTATTACATTTATGTATAATAATTACAATAATAGTGGCAATAATTTTTGCAGCATTAATTTTAGTTTTGCGATATAATGAACAAGGTGAAACTAATATGCCTTTTGATATAACTAAAGTTACGATAATATCTACAACTGATGCACAAGATGTAGAAGGTGGAAAAGATAGATGGAATAAAATGGTAAGTCAAAATAATGATATTTATATAGATATACAAAAAAATGAAGAATATACGAAAAAAAGTATAATAGATAAAATAATTATAAAAAACATAACTATTGATAAAAAGCCAAAATCAGGTGATATAACAATATATAAACCATCAAATAATAATCTGTCTACTTTTGAAAATAAAGAAGAATATCAAACTTCAGAAATAGTAGTTTTGGGAGGACAAACAACAAATATAAAGAGTCAGCAAATTTCAAATCAGGGAGGAAGGTTGGCATTTAGATGTGCTAATAATAATTTAGGTAGTTATGTGTCAAATCAAGATGAAGAATTAAAATATGATAAATTATTAGAAAAGATTGGAATGAATAATGATGATTTAAGAGCATCTATTTCATTTGATATAGAAATAGATTTAATGAGTGGTAGAGTCTTTGAAACAACTATGACTGTAGAAATACCAGCAAACGATATAGTTGCTCAAGGAAAGACTAGTACAGAGATGACAGATTTACATTTGGTGTTTAAGAGAACAGAAAATTAAAAAAAATACAAAATATACTTGTAAAATTAAAAAATAAGTTATATAATACAAATGGTATGAAACTAGATTCTTGTATGGAGAGTATCCAATAAAAGCCTATGAACCTTGTCAGGTCCGGAAGGAAGCAGCAATAAGTAGATACTTTTATGTGGAAGCTTTCCATAGAGGAATCTAGGAATCACACCATTTTTTCTATTAATGGAGGTGCAAAATATGGGGTACACAGCTCTTTATAGAAAATTTAGACCTATAAAATTTAGTGAAATAGTAGGTCAGGAACACATAACAAAAACATTAAAAAATCAAATATTGGCAGATAGAGTGGGGCACGCTTATTTATTTAATGGTGGTAGAGGTACAGGAAAGACAACAGCTGCAAAACTTTTAGCAAGGGCGGTAAATTGTACAAATTTACAAGATGGGGAACCTTGCAATGAGTGTGAAATTTGCAAGGCTGCTTTAGATGGCTCTCTTACTGATATTGTGGAAATGGATGCAGCATCAAATAATAGTGTTGAAGATGTAAGAGAAATAAGGGAAGCGGTTAATTTTTTACCTACAAAAGCAAAATATAGAGTGTATATAATTGATGAGGTTCATATGCTTTCAACAGGTGCATTTAATGCACTATTAAAGACACTAGAAGAACCACCAAA
>CANQRS010000018.1 GCA_947626295.1 uncultured Clostridia bacterium | reverse complement strand
AGAAATCAAGTACCAGGAAGCATATCATTTGTTCCATCAGTAGCTGGTCTAATTATAGCAGGAGAGATAATAAAAGATATAATAAAAAAGTAAAGGAGATATAAATTGATTGATATTTGTATCAATCTTTCAAGAAAGAAAAGTTGTGATATTAATTTAATAATGAATAGAGGCTATGTATGAATAAACAAAGTAATGAAAGATTTAATAAGTTAATTGAATATATAGAAAATAATTTATGTGAAGAAATTAGTTATAATAAACTTTCACAAATACTAGGTGTTAATGAATATACAATGCATAGAATATTTTTATTTGTAACAAACTATACAGTCGCAGAATATATAAGAAAAAGAAGACTTAGTATGTCTGCACTTGACTTGTTAGAGGGAAAAGAGAAAATAATTGATATTGCGATAAAATATAATTATGAATCCTCTCAAGCCTTTTCAAGAGCATTTAAAACTATGATGGGATTTCTTCCAAGTGAAATAAAAAAACGTAAAAACAGTATAAAATTTTTCTCTAAATATGAATTGATAAATGAAGATATAACTACTGAATTTAATTATCGTATAGAAAAAAATATAGAATTTAATTTATTTGCAATCTATATGAAAACGACGATAAGAAATTGCCATAGTCAAGCACCATTATTTTGGAAAGAAAACGTAAATAAAATTAAAGGAAAAAGCGAATATGGACTTTTAGAATATGATAAAACCTGTGGTATAGATGATGCAATATACTATATAGCATCTAAAGAAAAGTTTGATAATGCAAAAGAATTGCATTTAAAACCTAGTAATTATCTTGTATTTGAATGTGACTATATGGGGGCTGAGTTTTTATATAAATATTGTTCGAAAATATATAGAACGATTATTCCAAATCTAAAATATGAATTGGAAGATTTACCAGATATTGAAGAATATTTACCTAATAATAAATTAAAACTATATATTCCAATAAAATAAACAAAATAAGTGATTTTTTTAATATTAGAAAGGTCACTTGTTTTATTTGTAAATAAGATAAAATAAAAATATAGGTTACTACCAATTTTTTATAAATCTAGGAGAAATATGAGATGAATGAATATTTAACTCGTGAAATCTGGAAAATGCGGAAAAAAATAAAAACTGAAGCAGGAACACCAGTTGTTTCTCTTGTGAAAGTGGAAAATAAAACATATCAATTACTTTTTATGTCTTGTGGCTGTGAAAATGCGTGTACTTTTTGTAACTATGGTTTTGACTACAATCTAACAGTTGATATAGTTAAACCCGAACTTGAAAAAATAGACTTAAAAGAATTTGATATAGTTGAGCTTGAACTTGAAGCAAACGGCTCTTTCCTTTCAGAAAGAGAAATACCATATGATTTATTTCTTGAGATATTACAATTTGTGTCTCATAAGAACATTCCTATAATTACTATGGAGACTCACTACAAAACAATTACAGAAAGAAAAATTCAGGATATTAAAAGAATTTTAGGTCAAGAACAAGAAATTCATTTTGAATTAGGTTTTGAATCAGTAAATGAAGATGTACGAAGTATCTATAATAAGGATATAGATTTGAACGAATATCTTGAAGTGACTAGGTTGTGTGAAAGGTATGGAATAGGTCTACAAATTAATGTGCTGTTAGGAGCTCCTTTTTTGACTCGTGAGGAGCAAATTCAGGACTGTATAGATACACTTAAATTTATCTATGAAGAAATGCCTAAAGGTACTCATTCAGTATTATTTCCAATAAATATCAAAAATAACACAATGCTAAAACATTGGCAAGATATTGGACTTTATAATCAAATTTCATCGTGGGAATTTGTAGAACTTCTGCATAAGATTCCTGAAGAATATCTGGACAGATTTACTATTGCGTGGTGGGGGACAAGAGAAAATGCTTTTACAAAAGGTATTATTCAACATCCTAGAACATGTGAGAAATGTAAAGACAGGTTAATGAAATTCTATGTTGATTTTTATTGTAATTGGAATCCATCTTATCGAAAGAAAATTCTTGATGAAATTTGGCAAACAAGATGCGACTGCGACAAATAATATTCCGCAAATGCGAAACAGATGGCAAATACCATCTGTTTTGTGTTTGTTAATTTAATAATAAATCGTTTAAATCTTTTTTTATTTTTGGTGGATAATTATATATAGGAAAACCTATAATAAAGCCACATATTTGTTCAAAATCACTTATACCTAAATATTCATCAATTTCATTTTCTATATATAAAGTATCACATAATATACAACTACCTAATCCTAAATTCACTGCTTGAAGACTCATATTTTCAATAGCACATCCTAAAGAAATGTAATCAGGTTTTTTATAATTTTCATTTTTTGCTTTAGATTTATAATTATCACTATAAATCATTATCATTTTATTAGCTGTTTTTATTTGTTCTGCTGTACCTTTTACACTAGTTCGCTCTTTTGGATTAAGTTTATCCCATTCAAAAAGCATATCCATAATATGATTTTTCTGTTCATCATTTAAAACATAAAATTTCCAAGGTTGTCTATTTCTTGCAGAAGGAGCAGAACAGCCGCTTTTTAATATTTTCTCTATTTGTTTATTAGAAATAACATCATCAGTAAATAGTCTAGCAGAACGTCTACTATTTATAATTTCATCAAAATCCATATCAATACCTCAATAAAAAAGATTAAATATATTTTATAATAATTAAAGTATATAAAAGTGATTTTGATGATATCAATTTTGTTTATTTTGAATATTTAACATCTATTTATTTAAGATTTTCAGTTGTTCTCTATCTTGATGAATTATTTTTCCGACTTCCTAAATTAATATACTTTAGCAAATTGATTGTTATAGCTAAAAGAAAGTAAAATTTTTTATAAGTTACACTTGTAATATTATGTAAAGTATGGTATAATATGGCATAGGACTTTTTATATAAGTAGCCCTTACAAAAATTTGGAGGGCAATATGTCCTCTAAATTGCGTATATTCATTTAAACAGTAGAAATAAGGAGGACTGAATATGAAAATTACAGAGTTACCGGCTTATGAAAGACTCGAAGAAATGTTCGAGAAGAAAGGTTATTCACTGGGAAATGAAAGAGAAATTTTCGATGAGGTAGAAGATGTAAGTGAGTATATCAAAGCGCATCCAGAAAAGTTTAGTAAGCAGTTCTATAAAGACCATTTGGCAACTGACGAATATGGATTTGAGGATTTTGAGTATATGCCACTTGAATTCATTGATGAAGAAATGGTAGTATGTGCTATGTTAGAGACTGTTAACGTATGTATGTTTTATGGAGGTGCACGTGACGATTGCGAGGATTGGTTTTATTCTGTATATCGAAGAAAGCCAGAAGTTTTGACAGAGGACCTGTATATTCTTGGCGCAAGATGTTTCGCTAAAAAGGTAAATGGAAGAAACAGATTCTTGGATATTACACCCGAGAAATATCGAACGCGAGAATTTTATATGGCACTTTGTTTTGAAAATAATACACCTGTAATGGAAGATATTCCTGAAAGAATATTAACGAAAAGATTTCTTATGAGGTTGCTGAATGACAATACTGAAAATATTCGGTGTTTCAGTGAGGCTGCATTGGAAAGAGAAACATCAATGCCAGGTGTAAAGTTTTGGCAGGCTGCTGTAGTGGACAATGGATGTCGAATTAGAGATATTCCACTCAACGATGAAAGGGTAGAATTCTTTTTATCTAAGTATGATAAGGATTCTTTTGAATATGAATTTGGTTTTAAGGAGCATTATAGAAGATATCTTCGTAAGAAAAATGCCGTATCTGAAAATGAGTAAAACTAAGTTAATGTAACTTTGTAAACGTAAAATTTTTTCAAAGTAGAACACGAGCTTTGCTATTGCGAGACTCGTGTTTTACTTGAAGATTGAAAGGAATGATAAGAATGAGGAATATAGAAAGATATTACAAAAATACAGAAGATGCGTTACCAAATCAAATAGTAAAAAAATTTATAGATATGAATATTAATCCTACAAATGCTATTGACTTAGGATGTGGCGCTGGTAGAGATACGGTATTTTTAATAGATAATGGTTGGAATGTTTTGTCAATAGATAAAGAAAATACAAAAGAGATTATATCTAGTAAATTAGATAATGAAAAAATAAAGAATTTCAGATTTAAAAATCAAAACTTTGAAGATATAGAATTAGAAAAAACTAATTTATTAGTCTCGAATTTTAGTATCCCTTTTTGTAATAAAGAATATTTTAATAAATTTTGGAAAAGAATTACTGATAGTATCTTAAAAGACCGGATATTTTGTAGGAAATTTTTTTGGATTAAATGACTCTTGGGCACAAGAGAAAAAACAAATGGTATTTTTAACGAAAGAACAAGTAATGAATTTGTTTAAAAATACATTTGAAATATTATATTTCAATGAGCTAGAAAAAGATGGGAAAACTGCGTTGGGAAGAATGAAGCACTGGCATATCTATAATGTTATAGCTAAAAGAAAATAAAAAATCTTTTAAAAGTTGATACTTGCAAAATTATGTAAAGTATGGTATAATATGGCATAGGACTTTTTAGATAAGTAGCCCTTACAAAAATTTGGAGGGCAATATGTCCTCTAAATTGCGTATAATCATTTAAACAGTAAAAATAAGGAGGACACAAAATATGAAAATTACAGAGTTACCGGCTTATGAAAGATTCGAAGAAATGTTCGAGCAGAAAGGTTATTCACAGGGAATTGAAGATGATATGCCGATTTATTGTTGGGATGATATTCATCATATTCCGGAAAACTTAACACCTGGGCATTATGTAAATGCTTGTAGTTATGATAAGATTAAATTTAAAGATGTTCCTGAGGAATATCGTACAAGAGGATTTTTCTTACACGCATTAGCAGGTGTATATAAAGATATTGTTGAGTATGTCAAGGCAAATCCGGATGTTTTTGATAGACAATTCTTTAAAGACCATATTGCAACTAACTATTATGGATTAATGTTCGAGCTTAATGATTTTGAGTATATGCCACTTGAATTCATTGATGAAGAGATGGTAGTATGTGCTATGTTAGAGACTGTTAACGTATGTATGTTTTATGGAGGTGCACGTAACAATTGTGAAGACTGGTTTTATTCTGTATATCGAAGAAAGCCAGAAGTCTTGACAGAGGAACTGTATATTCTTGGTGCGAGATGTTTTGCTGAAAAGCTAAATGGGGAAAACAGATTCTTGGCTATTACACCCGAAGAATATCGAACACCTGAATTTTACTTTGCACTTTGTCTTGGAAATAATACACCAGTAATGGAAGATATTCCTGAAAGTGTATTAACAGACGAATTCCTTAGAGAGTTGCTGAGAGACAGTACTGAAAATATTCGGTGTTTTAGTGAGGCTGCATTGGAAAGAGAAACGTCAATTGCAGATTTAAAGTTTTGGCAAGCTGCTATATTAGACGATGGATATCTAATTAGAGATATTCCACTCAACGATGAAAGGGTAGAGTACTTTTTGTCCATATATACTAGTGAGGATTCTCATTTATATAAATATGTTTTCAAAGAGTATTATGAAAGATATCTTCGTAAAAAAAATTCTATTGAACCTAAAAATGATTGAAAATAAGTAAATGTGACTTTGTAAAACTATTTTCAAAGAGGAACACGAGCCTTGCTATTGCGAGACTCGTGTTTTACTTTTGTAAAAAATATATCATAATTATTTTATATCTGATGGAATTGCTTGTGTTTCTTCGATTAATTCTTTTTCATTTTCAATAACATATTCTTTTGATTTTTTATCAAAAATAGCTTTGAAGATTGTTCTTGTTAAAGGTTGTATAAAAAATAGTTGCGACAATAATGCAAATGGAAAATTTAATACAACTTTTTGTAGCCAAAATGGTATAAAGTTTATTATCAAATATGATAAGTCCATTTGATGATATATACCAACTGAAATAATTCCATCATATAAGATTGTTGCTAAAAAACTCATTAATGGACACATAATTCCTACGGTTGCACATATAATGGCTGTTTCTACCATCATATGAGAGTTTTTTTGAGGTGGCATTGCTTTTAGTGCTAATTTAACAGAAAGAGGACTTCCTATAAAAATTTCGCATAAGTATGCAAGTATTAATTCAATAGGAATAAATATGGCAGAATTTTTTATTATATCAATTGTAAATCCACCAGCCTCGTATGATGAACAATAAAAAACAAAACAAGGTACAGTAATAATTACTGTTATCAACGCGAACATTAATCTTTGAAATTTTGTCTCTGGCATTTTAAACTCCTTTCTAAAAGACGAAAAACACATATAGTTTTTTTGTGCATAAATCTCATTTATAAAAAGCTCTGTTATCAGATTTACGCGCAAAAGCACTACATGTGTCAACTTCTTTATGATTTGATGATTAATATTTTAACTAAAAATTAGAAATTTGTCAAATATCAATTTTAAAATGCTAAATTTAATGAAATATTGACATAGAATAAAAAAATATATATAATGTAATTGAAAAAATGAGATAAATATAGTTAAGGTGATTATATGATAAGAGAAGGAATTGAAAATGATGCGGAAAAAATAGCTAAACTAAAAATAGAAAATTACAAAAAAACTTATATAGATATATTTCCAAATGATTTATTAAATGATATGACTATAGAAAAGGAAATGAAAAAATATATAAAATGTTTAGAAAATAGAAAAGTTTTAATATATTATGACGAAGATAAGATTTTGGGATACATTTATTATGGGAAAAGAAAAAATCATAAGGAAGTATTGCCAGAATATAATGGGGAGATTTATGCAATATATGTAGATATAAATTTGACAAATAAAGGAATTGGTACGAAATTAATTAAAGCAGCTTTAAATGATTTAGTTAAAGAATATAAGAAAGTTATATTATGGTGTATGAGTGAAAATCTTGAAGCAATGAAATTTTATAAAAGTAGAAATTTTGTTCAATCAAAGGAAATAAAGGTGAAAATCGGAGATAAAAATTTATGTGAAAGTGCATTTATATTTAACTTTGAGGAAGTAAATAAATTTACTAGAAATTAGTTAGCAAAATTAATGTGAAAAAGCGTATTTTATACCAAACAGCAATTAAAGTTTATTTGTAATATTTTGATGCTATTATTAATAGCATCTTTTTTTCAAAAAAATGTTGTAAAAAAAACGAAACAATGATATCATATAATATGATAAATAATACCTTTGTAAAAAATGAAGAAAAACAAAGGAAAAAGAAAGGGTGTTAGTAAAAATGAAAAATGAAAAAGGTATAACATTAGCTTCACTTATAATTATAATAATAGTATTATTTATAATAGTAGGAATTTCTATGGGACACACAAAATATGTAAAGCAAAATACTTATAGTGCTGGAAGTAGAATATTACTTTCGGAAATGTCTCAAGTACAACAACTAGTATTAGAAACATATACAAAATATAAACAAACAAATAATAGTGATACATTAGTTGGTACAAAAATAACATATAGTAAAGCATCAGATTCTTTAAAAGAAATTTCCGGAGATTTGTCATTAAGAGAGGAAGATTACGATAGTAAAGCAACAGTATCAGATGAGGAATATTATTATATGTTATCTTCAGATGATTTAGCAAGAATGGGGATACAAAAAAGTGAAGAAGCGTATATAGTAAATTATTCAACAGGAGAAGTTATGAATTATGTGACTAAAACAACTAAAAATGGAGATTTGCTATATGATTATGCAAAATAATTGGATTGCAGGAGGAATATGATGGAAGTATTAAAAACAGAGTTAGAAAAATTGATAGCTAAAGAAAATATAAGGTACAATGAACCAATGAGCAAACATACTTCATTCAAAACAGGAGGAAATGCAGAAGTTTATGTGATAGTAAAAACAGAGGAGCAAATAAAAAAAATATTGGAATTGTGCAATAGAAATAATATTCCATTATATATAATTGGAAATGGTAGTAATTTATTAATTAGTGATGAGGGAATAAAAGGAATTACTTTAAAAATAGAGATAGATAATATAGAAATAAGAGAAATCGATAAAAATCAGGTAATAGTAACAGCAGGAGCTGGAGTTAAAATAATGGGGTTAGCACAAATGCTTAAAGAAAGACAGATAACAGGATTCGAAGAATTGGCAGGGATTCCAGGAACTATAGGAGGAGCAAATAGAATGAATGCGGGTGCCTATGGTAAAGAAATGAAAGATATTATTATAGAAACAAGATGTATAGATAAAAATGGTAAAATAAAGATTTTGAATAATGAAATGCAAAAATTAACATATAGAGAAAGTATATTTAAAAATGATAAATATATAATTTTAGAAACTAAATTAAGATTAAGTAAAGGAAATAAAAAAGATATAGAAGAAAAAATGCAAAATTACTTAAATCAAAGAAAGGAAAAACAGCCATTAGATTGCCCATCAGCAGGAAGTACATTTAAAAGAGGAGAGGATTTTGTTACAGCACAGTTAATTGATGAATGTGGATTAAAGGGATATTCAATAGGTGGAGCAAAAATTTCTGAAAAACACGCCGGATTTATAATAAACAAAGGAAATGCAACATCGAAAGATATACTAGATTTAATAGAATATACAAAGAAGAAGGTTTATGAAAAATTCAAGATAAAAATAGAAGAGGAAATAGAAATAATCGGTATAGATAAATAGAACAGGAAAGGATTTGTTTATGTAATGAAGAAAATATTTGGATGGTTTAAAGATAGCTCAAAAATGAAAAGATGGATGATGTTAATCCTTGTAGGTGTTGTTTTAGCTTCTTATGGAATGGCAAATATTATTGTTTCAACAGATGCGATAACATTTAAGTATGCAGCTAAAATTGTAGTTTATTTTGTTGTAGGTTTTACTTGTATAGTATTAGGATTAATTTATTTGAATAAAAGAACAATGGAATTGTTTATAGAGTCGACAGATAATAGATTAAAAAGTGACAAAAAAGTAAATGTAAAATCACTAATATTTAATAAAAAAATTTATGATGAAGGACCTAAGATAGTAGTAATAGGGGGAGGAAGTGGATTAAATACTTTACTTGAAGGAATAAAGAAATATACGAGTAATATAACTGCAATAGTTACAGTATCAGATTATGGAGAAACATTAGCAAAAGATAACGAAAAAATGAAATATTTGCAATTAGAAGATATAAAAAATGGAATGGCAGCACTTTCGTTACACGAAAAAAGTAAAATGTCACAATTGCTAAATTATAGGTTTTCAGATGGTGTTTTAAAAGGTGTGGCGTTTTCTGATATTTATTTTGAGGCAATTACTGATATTTCAAATGGATTAGCAGAAGCAGTAAACAATAGTAATCAAATATTTAAGATATACGGAAAAGTATTACCAATTACAGAAGATAAAATGAAAATATGTGCAGAACTTGGAAATGGATATGTAGTGGAAGAAAAGTCGAAAATAGCATCAGTTGTATATGATAAGTTAACAAAAATAAATAGAGTGTATTTAAGTCCAAGTAATTGTAAGCCTACACCGGGAGTTATAGATGCTATAAGAGAAGCGGATAGCATAATAATTGGTCCAGGAAGTTTATATACTAATGTAATTCCAAATTTATTAGTAAATGGTGTAGCTAGAGCTATAAAAGAAAGTAAGGCTAAAAAAATATATGTGTGTAATATAATGACAGAGCCAGGGCTTACAGATAATTATTCGGTAGCAGACCACATAAATAGTATTGTAGAGCATTGTGGAGAAGGATTAATAGATTATTGTTTGTATGATACAGGAGAGGTTATACCAGAAATTATAAAAAGATATAATCGTGATGGAGCAGATTTGGTAGAACAAGATTTGAATGATATTATGGATAAGAGGATTAAATTTATAAAAGAAAATTTATCTGTTATTTCAGATAATTGTGTAAGGCATAATGCTACATTAATTGCAGATATAGTAATACAAATGATATGTGATGATTTTAAATATATGGATAAACAAAATGAACCAGAATATTTAATGCTAAATTCAAAATTGAAGGCGGATAAAGAAATAAATAAACAAAAAAGGAAGAGCTTGAAAAAACAGAAAAAAGGAAAAGTTACTAAAAGTGAAACACTAAACAGTAAATTTGCGAATAAATACAGAGAAAGAATAGAATCTATAAAAAATTCTGAGCAAAATATAGAAAGAAGGAAAAGGATTTTAGAGGAAGGCATTGAAGAAGAAAAAGAAGAAGAAGATTTTGATATTGTAGAACAAGTTAATACACCTGTCCAAGGAAAACACGCTAAGGAAGAAGAAACACCAATAGATATTCAAAAAGAATTAGTTGAAATAAATGTAAATACAGAGAGCAAAAAGCCGAGTGCTTATGAAAAGTTAAGAAAAGAAATGCTAGATAGATTTAATAATAGTAGTGAGTAGTTTTAAACTACATAAAATGGAGGTAACAAATGAAATTTTTTAAAGAAGACTTAAATTTAGAAAAAGGTTTACAAAAGGAATGGATAATTACAAATGGTATAGGAGGATATGCTTCATCAACAATAATAGGAGCTAATACTAGAAGATATCACGGATTATTAGTTGCACCAATGACTCCACCAGCTCAAAGAACACTTATACTTTCTAAATTAGATGAAAGTATAGAAATAGATGGTCAAAAATATGAATTATATACAAATATAGGAAAACAATATGTATCTCAAGGATTTAAGTATATGGAGTCATTTACTAAGGAAATATTACCAATATTTAAGTATCAAGTTGAAGATGTAAGTATTTCTAAAAATATAAGTATGATTTATGGAAAAAATACAGTCCAAGTATTTTATAAAATAAGAAATGGAAAAAAGAAGGCTAAAATGACTTTAGCACCTGTAATTAATTTTAGAGATTTCCATCAAATGACTACAGAGCAAGGTTTTTCTTTAGAGCAAGAAGTTACAAATGAGAAAATAAAGATAGTTATTAATAATAATGTTAATACACCTATTTATATAAGAATGACAGAAGGAAAATATATTGAACATCATAATGATATTTTTAACAATATGTTTTACATAGAAGAAGAAAAAAGAGGATTTTACCCAGAAGAAAATCATATTGTATGTGGTAGATTTGAAGTAGAGATAGAGCCAGAAGAAGAAAAAGAGATAGCATTTATATGTTCATTAGAGGAAAATATAGATGAAATAGAGCCAAAAGAATTAATAAATAATGAAATTGTAAGACAAAATGAGATATATAATAATTCTTTAATGATAGATAACAGAAACATAACAAAGACAAAAAAAGAACTTGAAAGAGATGAGTTAAAAAGAACATTTTTAACAGCAATAGATAATTTTATAGTTTATAGACCAATATTTGGAATGAGTACAATAATTGCAGGATATCCGTGGTTTTTAGATTGGGCAAGAGATGGCTTAATTGCTTTTGAAGGGCTATTATTAAAAACTAGAAGATATAAAGAAGCAAAGGAAGTTTTACTTACAGCGACTAGGGATATAAAATATGGATTAGTGCCAAATGGATATTCAGAAATTGATAATAGTCCATTGTATAATAGTGTAGATAGTTCATTATTATTGTTTGAGGTAGTAAAAAAATATTTGGATTATACTGAAGATTATGATTTTATAAAAAAGGAAATTTATCCTAAATTAAAAAAGATAATCGATAGTTATATTAATGGTATAAATATTTATAATAATAATATATATTTGGATAAAGATGGATTGATATATTCAGGAAATGAAGATACTCAAAATACGTGGATGGATGCCAAATATGAAAATGTTATAGCTACTCCAAGATATGGAAAAGTAGTGGAAATAAATAGTATGTGGTATAATGCTTTAATGATAATGTCAAACTTGACAAAGAAATTTACTAGAATTGGGAAAAAAATCGAGGCAAGAAAATATGAAGAATTAGCAGAAAATTGTAAAGAGGCTTTTGAGGTTGAATTTTATAATACTAAGAGAAAATGTTTATTTGATTATATTGGAAATTCACAAATTAGGCCAAATCAGTTGTTTGCACTAAGTCTTTCTTATCCTGTGATTGACCCAACATCAAAAATGGCTGAAAATATTATTTCAGTAGTAGAGAAAAATTTACTAAATAGTTATGGATTAAGAACATTAGCAAAATCAGATAGAGATTATATAGAAACTTATGAAGGTGATAGCTTCAAAAGAGATATGAGTTATCATCAAGGACCAACGTGGACGTGGCTATTAGGGTTATATTATAATGCTTTATGTAATATGAAATCAGCTCAAACAGATAAAAATAAAAAACAAGAATTGGAAGAAAAAATTAATAAATTTAAAGAAAGAACAGAAAAAACATTCAAGAAAGATATAAACGAAAGAGGTTGCATAGGCTCGATATCAGAGTTATATGATTCAAGAACGCCTTTTGAACCTAGAGGAGCTATAGCTCAAGCGTGGAGTGTGGCAGAAGTATTTAGGATTATATTTTAGGTAAACATTTAGATAAGAGGTGCAAAAGTGAGAATATTAGGGATAGACCCTCGGGTTTGCTATTACAGGTTATAGTGTAATAGATTATGTGGGGAACAAATTTAATTTAGTGACTTCGGGAGCGGTGTTAACAGAAGCACATACATCATTCCCGTTAAGATTAGAGAAAATATATAATGATTTAGAGCAAATAATTGACAATTTTAAGCCAGATGCAATGTCAATAGAAGAATTATTTTTTAACAATAATGCCAAAACTGCGATAAATGTGGCACAGGCAAGGGGAGTAATTTTAGTAACTGCGAAAAAAAATAATATTCCAATTTATGAATATACACCTCTTCAAATAAAACAAGCAGTAGTAGGCTATGGTAGAGCAGATAAAAAACAGGTACAAAGTATGGTAAAAATGATTTTAAATAAAGAGGAATTGCCAAAATTAGATGATACAACAGATAGTATGGCTATAGCAATTTGCCACGCACATTCATTTAGATTTGCAAAATGCTTGTAATTCTTAGATTGGAGTGAGATAATTTGAAAATAGAAGAATTAGAAAAAGAATTAAGACAAGGAACATTGCGTAGTTTATATCTTTTATATGGAGAAGAAAGATTTTTATTGGAAACAAATTTAAAAAATATAAAAAAATTATTTGGAGATATGATAAAAGGTATAAATTATATTAGATTAGATGAAAGCAATATAGGAGAAATTATCTCAGATATAGAGACTCCAGCATTTGGATATGAAAAAAAATTAATAATTGCAAAAGATTCGGGGCTTTTTAAAAAAGATACAAAGAAAAAAGGAAAAAACGATAATTCGAGTTTAAAAGAAAGGTTAGACGAATATTTAAAAGAAAATATTGATGTAATTAATGAAAGTACAGTTATTGTTTTTGTAGAAGAAACAGTAGAGAAGTGTGAGTTATTAAAAACTATTGAAAAATTGGGGATAACTTGTAACTTTGAATATCAAAAACAATTTCAAATTCAGGCTAGGTTAAAAGCAATTTTAAAAGCATATAAAGTAAATATGGAAGATAGTACATTAGTATATTTTATACAATGTTGCGGAACAGATATGCAAGAATTAATAAATGAAATTAGAAAACTTATAGAGTATGTTGGAGAAGGAAATACAATAACTAATAAAGATATAGACAAGCTTTCGATAAAAAAAATGGAAAGCATAATATTTGATTTAACAGATAATTTAGGAAAGAAAAATACAAAACAAGCAATACAGGTATTAAGAAATTTAATTTTAGCTAAAGAGCCTATACAAAAAATATTAATTACATTATATAATCACTTTAAAAAAATATATTTAACTAAATTTGCAGTAGCACAGCATAAAGATGTTGCAAGTAGTTTAGATTTAAAGCCTAATCAAGTATTTTTAGTAAATAAATATAAAGCACAAGCAAATTTATTTACAAGAGAAGAATTAAGAAAGATATTACAGGAATTATGTGATTTAGATTATAAATATAAAATAGGATTGATTGATTTGCAAGTACGGATTAGAAGCAATACTTTGTGCTTATATGTAGTAAGTTTTTGAATAAAAATCCATTTTTAGAAAATAATAAATTCTAAAGGTGGTTTTTTTATGAAAAGAAAAAATATAATAATAACAATGATATTAATATTGACTTTAGGAATAAGTATAATTATGATTTTAAAAAGTCAGACAGTTAATACATTATCAAAATATGGCTCAAATAGTAATGAGGTAAAACAAATACAAGAGAAACTAAAAAGATGGGGATATTATGATGGCTCAGTAGATGGAATTTATGGAACGAAAACTTTAAATGCAGTAAAATCATTTCAAAAAAAGAATGGGTTGACTGTTGATGGAATAGCAGGAGAAAAAACTTTAAGTGCAATGGGAATAACAAGTTCAAATTCATCTAGTGGGTCATCGAGTACTAGTGGTAAAACTAATGATATTAATTTATTGGCAAGATTGATTTATGGAGAAGCAAGAGGGGAGCCATATACAGGACAAGTTGCAGTAGGTGCAGTAGTTTTAAATAGGGTAAAAAGTAGTTCATTTCCAAATACAATGGCTGGTGTGATTTATCAGTCAGGCTCATTTGATGCAGTATCAGATGGACAAATTAATTTAGCACCAAACTCAACAGCTAAAAAGGCAGCACAAGATGCTATAAATGGCTGGGACCCATCTTATGGTGCTATATATTATTTTAATCCAAGTACAGCAACAAATAAATGGATATGGTCAAGACCTTTAACAGTAGTGATTGGTAAGCATAGATTTTGCAAATAAATACATTAATTTTATTTACAATTTAAAAACCTTGTGATATAATCAGAACGAAAAAACGAAAGAGGTGTAAAAATAAATGAATCAAATATTATCAGTAGAGATGGAAAATAACAAGACAAGAAAGAAAACTAAAAAGGCAAATATAAAATCTGTAGTAATATTATTTAGTGCAATATTGCTAATATTTGGAATGTCCATAATATCAGTTGGAGTATTTCTGCAAGGACAAAAAGATGATGGAAAAGCAAATCAAGGTGTAACAGCATCTACTGGAGAAAAACCAACTGTAGAAATTATACAAGATGTAAATAAATTGAATATAACAGTATCAAGTGATATAGAAATTGCAAATGTAATATATAAGTGGAATAATGAGGAAGAAACACAAGTAAATGGAAACAATGAAAAAAGTATGGAGTTAAATATAACAATACCAGTAGGAACAAATGTGTTATCAATAATAGCAAAAGATGTAAATGGCATAGAAACTAGCATAGAAAGAGAATATGAGGGAGTAGAAGTATATGAGCCAACAATATCATTAAGACAAGAAGATAATGCATTAAAAGTAGTTTGTGAAAGTGAAACAAATATAGAAAATATATCATATTCATTTGATAATCAAGAAATGCAGACACAAGAAGTA
This sequence comes from uncultured Clostridia bacterium, assembly GCA_947626295.1. GTDB lineage: Bacteria > Bacillota > Clostridia > TANB77 > CAG-508 > CAG-269. The sequence continues at coordinate 7,951 of CANQRS010000018.1, read as the reverse complement.
AATGATACAACGGCAGAAATAGAAATAGAAAAAATAGAAGGAGCTCACGATTTAGCAATAACTGTAACAAATGAAAATGGTGAAAAATATGAAGATAAAAAACCAATATATGTACCGATAGCTACAGTAACAACAGATGGAAATAATTTTATAATAAATGCTGAGGATACAAGAGGAATAAAAAGTGTAGATATAAACTTTAATGATAATGAGCAATCAATTGATGTTGGTGATACAACATATACAAATACTATACCATTACGAAATGGAGAAAACAAAATAATATTAGTAGTATATAATGAAGATGGATTATCAGTAACAAAAAGAATAAGGTTTGAAAGATAGACAAAAGGAGAAAGTAATGATAAATGAAATATATATAATAGACGACGATGAAAGTTCAATAGTAGTATTTAAGGAATTATTCAGAAACGAACCTGAGTATAGATTTATAAGTGTAAAAACAGAGCAAATTGATATAGCATTAAAAAATATACCATCATTAATAGTAATAAACGAAGATGCTATTGATATAAATGTAGTAGATATATGTAGAAAAATAAGAAAAGACGAGGATAATACAATAACACCAGTAATAGTAGTTTCTTCTAATTCGTCAAGAGAGCATAGAATGAAAGTCTTGAATGAATCAATAGAGTATTATATAAAAAAGCCTGTAGACGAAGGATATTTGTATTATACAGTAAAAAATTTAACAAGACTTTTAACTATAAATAGAAGAATTAGCCCATTAACGGGATTACCTGGAAATGTACAAATTCATTCCGAACTAAAGAAAAGATTAACAAAACAAGAGGAATTCACAGTATTGTATTTTGATTTAGATAATTTTAAATCATATAATGATGTTTATGGATTTTTAAAAGGTGATAGAATTATCCAATTTACAGCAGATTTAATTATAGAGGAAATACACTTAAATGGAGAAAATGGATTTATCGGGCATATAGGTGGTGATGACTTTATTGCAATAGTTCCATATACAGATGTAGAAAATTTATGTCAGCAAATAATCTTGAAGTTCGATAAAAATGTAAAAAGGTTTTTTACAGAAGAAGATGCTGAGAAAGGATACATTGAAATAGCTAATAGAAGAGGAATAATCGAAAAATTTAATTTGACTTCTCTTTCAATTGCCGCAGTTGTAGTAGATAAGAATAGATTTGGAAATATACTAGAGATAGGAGATGTAGCAGCTCAAGTAAAACACGCTGTAAAAGGTGTGATGGGAAGCGGTTACATAGTAAATAGAAGAAAAAAGTAACTTTGGAGGTATATTTATGTATGAAAGAAATGCAATAGTAATAGATAGGTATTTCTCGGGAATGTTTGGATATGATGAAAAAAGTAACTTAGAAAATAATTATTCGAATTATTGTGATTTAGTTGCAAAATTGGAGAGATATCAAGAGATAACAAGTAAAGAAAATAATATAATGATAGAATTTGAAAGAGTAGCAAATGAAATAAAAGAAATACAAGGAATGCAAGAAACATATTATAAAAGAAACTTAAAAATGCAAGAAACAATAAGGGATTTATTTGACAATTTAGATGATAAGCCAGAAATGTTACAAAGAAAATTTAATAAAGTAGAAGATGAGCTGAATAAAAATAATACAAATATAAGAAAAAATGAAGAGAGATTTATATCAAAAATAGCAGAATTTAATGAGAAAAGTGAAAATAGACTTCAATGTGGTAGAGAAAGAAGGATTATAGAAACTGAATATCAACATTCTTTAAAAGAAACAAATAGTAATTTTAAAGAATTAAACTTGAAAAAAATAGATTCAGTAAAAAAATTTTTAAAACAAACTGATAATGATGATGTAAAAGAAAGTATAAAATTGCAAATCTTAAAAAATGGGGCAAAAGAAAAAGTACCATTTAATACAGATGTAATTAATAAGGCAATAGATATAACGACAGATTTAGAAAATAAAAGGGCAGAAATTTTAGTTTTGGCTTATGAGAGAACAGGAAAATTATTAAATGAGATAAAAACAGATGCAGTAAGAATAGACAAGCATCAAAAATTTGTTAGAGATTCTGAAAGTAAATTAAAGTTTTTAAACATAATAAATGAATATGTTATATTATTTTTAGATAATGAAAGAATGAATGTATTAGGTGGACAAAAAGAACATAAAAAATTAATGGAAGATGCGTGCCAAAATATCGAAAAAGATATGGTTCAAATAAAGAAAATGTATGAATTACTTCTAAAAGAAATATCAGGAAAAGCTACGAAAAAGGTATATAAAGATTTATATACACCAAAATACTTGCAAGGTCTTTTAGAAGAAGAAAAACAATTTGAAAGAAGTGTTAGTAGATTAAATGTTGTAGGAACTATAATTAATCCAAATTATTGGAGATTAGAGGGGATACAGAAAATATACGAAACATTTAGAAATTTAATATTAGATGTATATGGTAAAGATTTGTCAGAATATGAGCCAGTTGTGGTAAATGAAAAAAGCAATGAAGAAATATTTGATTGGCACGATGAACTAAAATCAAGGACTTTTAAATTAGATGAAAGTGAAGAAGTGGAGGAGGAAGAAAGCGAAGATATAGAAGAACAACAAGATGAAGAAGAATATGAAGATGATTTTGATGATGAAATCGAAGAAGATGATGAAGAATTTGAAATGGAAGATGATGACGAGATAGAGGAAGACGACGAAGAATATGAAGAAGAATATGATGATGAAGAAGAAGACGATGAGGAAGAGGAAGAGGAAGAGGAAGATGGTGAAGAACAAGATGAAGAAGATGATGAAGATTTTGAAATGAGTGATGAAGACTTCAACTTTGATGATGATGAGTTTGTTTTTGAAGAAGATGATGGAGAAGATGATGAATTTGAAGAGGAAGAAGACGATGAGGAAGAACGAGATGAAGAAGAAGACAAAGAAAAAGCTATTGATGAAATATTAGGCTTTTATAATGAAGATAAAAGAAAAAAGAAAAAATAGTAAGCCGATTATTTCGACAGAATAAAAACATTATATTGTAAAAAATATATCAATAAATATCAATTATTTATTGATATTTTTTTTTTGATATAGTAAAATGTAATAAAATAAAAATAGGAGATGAGAAAAATCAAAGAAGACAAAAAGAAAATGAGCTTGAAGGGAAAAATAGCAATTATAATATCAATATTAGTGATAATATCAATAGGAGTAATAATATATTTGTATATAAACAAAAAAGATATTAGAGATTATATGGATTTACATTTATTAAATAAAAATATAGCAGAAGAAGATATGCCAACTATTAATTTAGATACAGATAAATTAAATCAAGTATATGTTTATAGTAAATATATAGCATTATTAAATGATAAAACAATAAAATTATATAATAGTTATGGTGAGGAAGTAACAAGTATATCAGTAAATATAAATACAGCTATATTTGATACTAATAATAAATATTTAGCGGTAGCAGAAAAAAATGGAAATGAAGTATGTTTAATATTAGACAAAACGTATTTGTGGAGTAGCACTTTAGAGGGACAAATAATACAAGTAAAAGTCAATGAAAATGGATATGTTGCAGTAGTAACTACAGATACAACTCATAAATCAATATTAAATGTATATAATTCTACAGGGGAGCAATTATTTAGGAGTTACTTTTCATCAACTAGAATTATAGATGTAAGTATTTCAAAAGATAACAAATATGTTGCAGTAGGAGAGCTTGACACATCAGGTACAGTTATTCAGTCAAATATAAAAATTATATCGGTAGATAATGCACAAAATGATACAGATAATGCCATAATATATACATATAATGCAGAAAATGATAAGTTAATTTTAAATGTAAAATATCAAGCTAAAAATCGATTAGTATGTTTATATGATAATAGTATTGATATTATTGAGAATAATAAAAAAAATACAGAAAAATTGAATTTGAGTAATGAAAAAATAAATTTTATGTCTGTTAATTTTAGTGATAGTATCGCATATATAGAGGAGGAATCATCTGGGTTATTTAAAACAAATTCAAACATAAAATTAGTAAATACAGATACACAGTTAGAAAATTATTATACAATTGAGGATATTGCAAAAGAGATATATGTTCAAGATGATGTTCTAGCTGTGAATGTTAGTACAGATATATACTTTTTTAATACAAAAGGCTGGTTAATAAAAAAATACATAGCAAAACAAGAAATTACTAATATGATGTTGTCTAAAAATTTAGCAGCAGTAATCTATAAAGATAAGATTGTTATTATAAATTTATAAATTAAGATATAAAATAAAGGAGGAAAAATGGGGATTATTTTAGATTTTATATTATTAGCAATTTTAATATTAAGTATTTTTATGGGATATAAAAGAGGTTTAATAAATGTAGTATTTAATTTATGTGCTTTTGTAGTAGCTTTTATTATTACTTTTATTTTATATATACCAATAACAAGACTAGTTATTAATAATACTCAAATTGATGAAAATATAAAAAGTACAATCATTGAAAATGGAATAATAGAAAATTCAAGTGATGAGAATAAAAATGAAGGAAATGGATTAAATGTATATATTCAAAAATTTGTTACTCAAACTGTTACTAATGCTTCAAACGAAACGTTGGAAAATGTAGCAGGTTTAGTTGCAGAGAGAATAGTATCAATTTTAGTTTCAATAGCTTTATTTATAGCAGTAAGAGTATTATTAATTTTAGCAAGAGCACTAGTAGAAGGCATTTCAAACTTACCTATAATTAAGCAATTTAATGAATTAGGAGGAGTAATATATGGCATTTTAAGAGGAGCAGTTGTAATATACGCAATATTAGCAATATTGTTCTTCGTAATCTCAATTAATAATACTGGAGTAATATCAAATGCTATAGAAACATCCATACTTAGCAAAATTTTGTATGAAAATAACATAATATTAAATATTATATTTTAAATAATTTACAAGAAATTTACAAAAAAATAGTTGATATTTGTAGAATAATTTGTTATACTGAAAGGGATTTTTTGAATTTAGGAGTGAAAAAATTGAAAAAAGAAAAAAGCACAAGAAAAAAACATAGAATATTAAAAGCAATATTAAAAGTAATTATAGTAATAATAATATTAATAATATTATTTGTAGGTGGATTTGTAGGATATAGTGTGTATAAAAATGGATGGGGATTAAAAGCACTATTACAAACTGCTACAGGTCAAACAGAAGAAGATTTAAAAAAATTAGAACAATTTAGTGTACTTATCTTAGGAGTAAGTAAAGATATATCAGTAGAATTAACAGATACAATAATGATAGCATCATATAATCCTCAAACTCAAAAGGCGGCATTGCTATCTATACCAAGAGATACCTTTGTTGGTAAAAGTAAATTGAATGCAAGCTCTTATGATAAAATAAATGCAATATATCAAAAAGAAGGACCAGAAGGAACATTAGAAAAAGTTAATGAATTAACAGGATTAAATATAAAAAATTATGTAGTAATTAATAATAATGCGTTAGTAGAATTAGTAGATGAAATAGGTGGAGTAAAATTTGATGTTCCTATGAATATGAATTATGATAGTAAACATCAAGATTTGCATATTCATTTAACAAAAGGAATGCAAACATTAGATGGAGAGCAAGCCGAAGGATTAGTAAGATTTAGAAAAAATAACAATGGAACAACATATTCTTCTGAATATGGTAATGACGATTATGGAAGAATGAAAACTCAAAGAGATTTCATAAAAGCCGTAGCAGAACAAACTCTAAAAGCAAAGAATATAACTAAAATAGGAAATTTGATAGATATAGTAAAAAATAATGTAACTACAAATATTGAAGATTGGGCACTAGTAAAAAAATATATACCTTATGCAGTAGAATTTAAGATGGATAACTTGGAAACAGGTACAATACCAGGTGAATCAACAAGGATACCATTAAATACAGGATTATGGTTCTTCTTAGCAGATGACGTTGAAACTGAAGATATGGTTGATGAACTATTTACAAAAATAGGAACAGCTGATGATAAAACTAATGAAGAAGAAACAAATACTACAACAAATACAACAAGTAAAGATAGTAACAATGAAGATGATAAAGAAAGCATAAAAATAGAAGTTCTAAATGGTAGTGGAAAAACAACAGCATTAACAAAAGTAACAAAACAATTAAAAGCAAAAGGGTACACAGTATATAAAACAGGTACAACATCAGTTACGTCAAAAACTACTATAATAAATAAATCAAATGTATCATCAGATATTACATCAAAAATAAAATCAATGTTAGGAGCTGGAGTAATACAAAAGAGTTCATCAAATTCTGATTCTGTAGATTTAACAATAATTATTGGAAAAGATTATTAAAAATGAAAGAAAGCATTAATGCTTTCTTTCATATCTATTATTTTTAAGTTTTTTAGAAATTATTATCAAAGAAATTAAAATCAAAAATACTAAAATCAAAAGAGCTATTAAAATAGTAATAAGATTATTATTATCCATTAAATTTTCCACAGGTGATTTAGCAGAAGATGCTTCTGCATTAATTTGTTCAGTATTTATGTTTTCATCTGAAGTTTCTTCAATATTCTTTTCTTCTTCAGGAACTAAAATTTTATAATTTTTATATCCAAAAGAATAAAGTGTATCAACATCTGAATATCTGTCAGCAGCAGTTTGTGCGTGTAATATAACAGCAATTAATTCCATATCATCTTTTTTGCAAGATGATAATAGACAATGCCTAGCAGGTGTAGTAAATCCCGTTTTTATTCCTATACAATCTTCACGATAATATTCAGAACTTGTTAATAAATTTTTATTTGTATTAGCATATACTCTTTCTTTAGACTTATTTGTTGCAGGTATTGTACAACTTTTCATTGAAACTAATTGACGAAAAGTTTCATTTTGCATACAATATCTTGAAATTTTAGCTAAGTCACTAGCTGTAGAATAGTGATTTTCATTATGGACACCATTAGTGTTAACAAAATGAGAATTAGTACAACCAATTTCGGTAGCTTTTTGATTCATCATATCTACAAAACTTTCCATTGAACCTGAAACATATTCAGCTAAAACATTTCCTGCATCATTTGCAGAGTAAATTAATAATGCTTTTAATAAATTTAAAACAGATATTTCTTCTCCTTCAGTTAAATAGGCTGTTGAATAACCTGATGGAATAGGAGCAATAGCTTTAGCACTTACAGTTGTCATATCATTTAAGTTTCCATTTTCTATTGTTAATATAGCTGTTAAAACTTTAGTTGTACTAGCAGGATTCATTTTATCATTTTCATTTTTTCCATATAATACAGTTCCAGTTTTACTATCTATTAATATTGCAGCTTCTGAGTGCAAATTCAGTTTTGTTTTTTGAACGGAGGCTTTGTCTGATTCAACATTATCTTGAGTTTCTACTATTACTTCCGAGCTATTTTCTGAAGATGATGTTGTGTCATTACAATATGATGCTGTTGACGATAATGATATAAGTATTGATAATATGATTATAAATAATTTTTTAGATAATTTATTTGATTTCATCTGTTTTCCCCATTTCATTTTTTTTATTATAGTAGTTTACCTTTAATATATCGTATTTATTATAAATATGCAATATTTTTTTAATAAAAATTAAAAAAATATATTATAAATAACCAAAACTTAGGAGGTGTTTATTATGTTAGATTTTTTTAAAGAAAGAAAAGGTTTTATTGTTATAATTATAATTGCAATTATACTACTAGGAAAATATATATTCAGTTCAATAAAAGATTATAACACAATTGAGGAACAATCTACTAAAATAGCAAAAAGTACAGCAGAAGATGAAGAAGATATGATAGGAATTCATATAGCAGGTGCAGTAAAAGAGCCTGGCGTTGTAAAGGTAAAAGAAGGGAGTAGGAT
>CANQRS010000017.1 GCA_947626295.1 uncultured Clostridia bacterium | reverse complement strand
TTTTTTCATTTTAAATTGAACTTAATCATCCTCTTGAAGTTACTTTTTCCAAATTGAATTTACTTTTTCAATTGACCTGAAATTGCAATATAATAAAAACCTTTAGCAATTTATTTTATTACTAAAGGTTTATTTTTACTTTATAATCCCAAAATTACAGTAGCAATTTTGAAAAATACAAAATTTGAACTAAAATCTATTATTGTAGTAATAAGTGGTGCTGCCATAATTGCTGGGTCAATCTTGCATTTTTTTGCAATCATTGGTAATATACAGCCCATAATTTTAGCAACTATAGCTGTTAATATTAATGTTAACCCTACAATTATTGAAATCTCAACAACCTGTCCCTCATAAGATGAGCCATATTGTAAAAATATTCTTATAGCAGTTACTACAGCAAGTATTACACCAACTACTACTGCAACTCTTAATTCCTTCCATATTGCTCTAAATATATCTGAAAATTTAATTTCTCCAAGTGCTAAGCCCCTTATTATTAAAGTTGAACTTTGTGAGCCACAATTTCCTCCTGTTCCCATTATAGTTGGAATAAAAGCAACAAGCAAAGGTATTGTTGAAATTACTTGTTGATATTTTTCTATTACCATTCCCGTAAATGTAGATGAAAGCATTAATACAAGTAGCCACATTATCCTATTTTTAGAATGTGTAAATACACTTGTTTTAAAATATGTATCTTCTGTTGGCTGCATAGCTGCCATTTTTTCAAAATCCTCTGTTGCCTCATCTTGCATAACATCCATAGCATCATCTATTGTAACAATTCCTACTAATCTATTTTCTTTATCTACAACAGGCAATGCCATAAAATCATATTTGCTAAATTTAGCTGCAACATCTTCTTTATCATCTAATGTGCCTATACTTATAACATTATCTTCCAATATATCTTTTATTAAAACATCTCTTTCAGAGATTAATAGTTCTTTTATTGAAACTGTACCAATTAATTTTCTAAATTCATCTACAACATAACATATATATATTGTTTCTTTTTTTATTCCTGTTTTTTTAATTATCTGAAAAGCTTCATCTACTGTCATATTTCTTTTTAATTCCACCATTTCGGTCGTCATTATGCTTCCAGCACTATCTTCTGGAAATTTCAATAATTCATTTACTATTTTACGATTTGATGGTTCAATATTCTTTAAAATCCTCTTTACTACATTTGATGGCATTTCCTCTATTAAGTCTACAGTATCATCCATAAATATTTCGTCCATTACACGTTTTAATTCTTTATCTGTAAACACATTTATTAATTTTTCTTGAAGCTCTGGCTCTAATTCTACAAAAACTTCTGCCGCTTTATCTTTTGGCAACAATCTATATATTATAATTATTTGGTCGTGTTCTAATCCTTCAAAAATTGCTGGAAAATCAGCACTTTTTATACCCTCTAATACTTTATGTAATTTATTCATTTCTTTTTTTTGTATTAACTCTAATATGTCTTTTACTATATCTTCTTCTTTTCTTTCTTCCAACTTGCTCACCCCTTTTAATTTTTAGGTTATTTTACATCTTTATCTAACTTCTCCCTTACTATAATTCTAACTGGCGTTCCTTTCAAGCCAAATTCTTTTCTAAATTGATTAACAATATATCTTTCATAAGAAAAATGAAATAATTCCTTTTTATTTACAAAAATTACAAATGTTGGCGGTTTCGTTCCTACCTGTGTTCCATAATATATTTTTAATCTTTTTCCTTTATCTGTTGGTGGCTGAACAATTGCAATAGCCTCATTTATTACATCATTTAATGTTGATGTATCAATTCTTTTTGCATTTTCGCTTGCAACTTCATTTATAATGCCAAAAAGCTTTTCCACTCTTTGTCCTGTTTTAGCCGAAATAAATATTATTGGTGCATACGATAAATATGCCAATTTATTATATATTTCCTTCTTGTATTTTTCCATTGTTCCTGTTTCTTTTTCATATTCGTCCCATTTATTTACAACTATAATAATACCTTTACCAGCCTCGTGAGCTTCACCTGCTATTTTCGCATCTTGGTCTGTAATTCCTTCTAAACTATCTATCATCATTAAAACAACATCTGCTCGTTCTATAGCAAATAAACTTCTCATTACACTAAATTTTTCTATTGATTCACTTACCTTGCTTTTCCTTCTTATTCCAGCTGTATCTATAAATATATATTTTCCAAATTCATTTTCAAAAGGAGAATCTATTGCATCTCTAGTAGTTCCCGCTATACTGCTTACTATATGTTTATTTTGATTTAATATTTTATTAATCAATGAAGATTTTCCAACATTAGGCTTTCCTATAACTGCTACTTTTATTCTTTCACTTTCTTCATTTTCTTCTTCATTTTTAACAGGCAATTTACCATATATTTCATCTAAAACATCTCCTATACCTTGAGCATTTGCAGCTGAAACTGATATAGGTACACCGATGCCTAGATTATAAAATTCATATACATCATTTTGATATTTTTGAAAATCATCAACTTTATTACATACTAATATTATAGGTTTTCTCGTTTTTTGAAGCATTAATGCTATTTCTTTATCTGCCGCTGTAACACCTTGTTTTACATCTGTTAGAAATACTACAACATCAGCTATTTCTATTGCTGTTTCTGCTTGTTCACGCATTTGAGATAAAATAACATCATCAGTCTCTGGTTCAATTCCTCCCGTATCAATTACAGTAAAATTTCTTCCTCTCCATATCGCACTCGCATATACTCTGTCTCTCGTTACTCCAGGAGTGTTTTCTACTATTGATATTCTTTTTCCTACTATGTAATTAAAAAACGTTGATTTACCAACATTTGGTCTGCCCACTATTGCTACAATTGGATTTGACATAATTCAATCCTCCTCTTTTGATTTTTTCTTTTTATTCTCTCTTTTAAATAAAAAAAGAGTCCCTCTATATATTAAAACACATCTTTTCATATTTTGCAATGTTTTTTACACATTTTTACAAATTTACATAATTTTTTATTAGATTTATATATATACTTAAAAGGCACTAATACTATAACTAATATTAATGCCCCAATTATTAATCAAATTTTAAAAACTTTCCTGTATAACTATTATCATTTTTAGCAATTTGCTCTGGCGAACCTACTGCCACAACAGTTCCTCCGTCTTCTCCACCTTCTGGTCCTAAATCTATAATATAATCACTAGTTTTTATTAAATCCAAATTATGCTCTATAACTATAATCGTATTTCCTGTATCTACAAGACGTTGAAGAATATTAATTAATCTGTGCACATCTGCTATATGAAGCCCTGTTGTTGGTTCATCTAAGATATACAAAGTCTTTCCAGTAGCTCTTTTTGAAAGCTCTGTTGCAAGTTTAACTCTTTGTGCCTCACCACCTGATAAAGTTGTAGATGGTTGTCCAAGTTTTATATAGCCTAGCCCCACATCAAAAAGAGTCTGCATTTTCTGTTTTATTTTTGGTATCTTATCAAAAAATTCTAATCCTTCTTCCACTGTCATATCAAGTACATCTGCTATATTTTTATTTTTATATTTTACTTCCAAAGTTTCATAATTATATCTTTTTCCTTTACACACTTCACAAGGTACATATACATCTGCTAAAAAGTGCATTTCAATTTTGTGAACGCCATCTCCCTTACAAGCTTCACATCTTCCACCAGGAACATTAAAGCTAAATCTACTTTTTGTATATCCACGAAGTTTCGCCTCATTTGTAGTTGCAAATATATCTCTAATTTCATCAAAAACTCCAGTATATGTTGCTGGATTTGAGCGAGGTGTTCTACCTATTGGTGATTGGTCTATATTTATAATTTTATCAATAAACTCTAATCCCTTAACTGTTTTGCATTTTCCTGGCTTTTCATTTGCACCATTTAAATCCCTTGCAATAGTTTTATATAAAATCTCATTAACTAAAGTAGATTTTCCAGACCCTGAAACTCCTGTAACGCAATTAAATACTCCAAGTGGAAATTTTACACTTATATTCTTCAAATTATTTTCAGTCGCTCCAACTACCTCTATACACTTACTCTTTACTGCTTTTCTACGTTTTTTTGGTATCTCAATTTTCTTTCTTCCACTTAAATATGCTCCTGTTATAGACTCCTTTACCTCTTTTATTTCATCAGCAGTACCTTGTGCCATCAAATATCCTCCGTGTACTCCTGCACCTGGTCCTATATCTATAATCTGGTCTGCTGCATACATAGTATCCTCATCGTGTTCTACTACAATTAATGTATTTCCTAAATCTCGCAATTTTTTCAAAGTTGTTATTAACTTTTCGTTATCTCTTTGATGTAACCCAATACTTGGTTCGTCTAATATATACAAGACTCCTGTCAATCCTGAACCTATTTGTGTTGCAAGTCTAATACGCTGCGCCTCTCCACCAGACAATGTTCCACTACTTCTTGACAATGTAAGATATTGAAGCCCTACATCTATCAAAAATTGCAATCTCTTATCTATTTCATTTAAAATCATTTCTGCAATCATTTTTTCTGTTTCTGACAATTCTAAATTTCTTAAAAAATCTTGAATTTTATCAATTGACATATTTGTTAACTCATTTATATTTTTTTCTCCGATTTTTATAGCCAATACTTCTCTTTTTAGTCTTGCGCCATTACATACCGGGCAATCCGAATTACTCATATACATTTCATAAAAATCTCGCATACCTTGAGATTTTGTTTCACTATGCCTTCTTTCTAGTGTTGGCAATACTCCCTCAAATGGTGCTGTAAACTGTCTTTTACCATAAGCAGATTCATACTCAAAGTCTATCTCTTCATCTCCCGTACCATACAATATTTTTTCTAAGAACTCTCTTGGCAATTTCTTTATAGGCTTTTGTATATCTACACCATAATGCCTTCCCACTGACTCAAAATACATTTTTGCCATCGTTTCATTTTTCTTCATTGTACTTGCTCCAAAAGCTTTTACACCATCATATAATGTTTTATTTTTATCAGGTATTATCAAATCTTCATCCATTTTCATTAAATACCCTATTCCCAAACACGAAGGACACGCACCCATTGGATTATTAAAAGAAAACATTCTTGGTGTAATTTCTGGGAAACTAAATCCGCAATCAGGACAAGCATAATTACAACTAAACAATATTTCTTTTGTATTATTTTCAGTAGTCCTTGCTTCTAAATGTTCTAATTGAGTTTTATTTTCCTCAATTTGATTAGCTATTTCTATTACCACTAACTTTTCTGCATTAGATAATGCCGTTTCTATTGACTCCGTTAAACGACTTTTTATATCTTCTCTTATTACCAATCTATCTACAACTAATTCTATATAATGTTTTTTATTTTTTTCTATTTTTATATCTTCTGATAAATCATATACTTGTCCATCCACTCTAATTCGTGCAAATCCAGATTTTCTATACTGTTCTAATTCTTTTACATATTCACCTTTTCTTCCTCTTACTACTGGAGCTAAAACTTGTATCCTTGTTCCCTCCTCTAATTGTAATACTTTATCTACTATCTGGTCTAATGTTTGTTTTTCTATTTTTTTATTACAATTTGGACAATAAGGAACACCAATTCTCGCATATAATAATCTTATATAATCATATATTTCTGTAACTGTTCCCACTGTAGAACGCGGATTTTTAGACGTAGTTTTTTGGTCTATAGAAATAGCTGGAGATAATCCCTCAATTTTTTCTACATTAGGCTTTTCCATTACTCCTAAAAATTGCCTTGCGTATGATGATAAACTTTCCACATATCTTCTTTGACCCTCCGCATATATTGTATCAAATGCAAGCGAAGATTTTCCTGAGCCAGATAATCCTGTTATTACTACAAGTTTATCTCTTGGAATTTCTAAATTTATATTTTTCAAATTATGTTCCTTTGCTCCCTGTATTACTATTTTGTCATTCATTATTACTTCATTTCCCTTCCTCATAAGATTTTAAGGAACAAATCTAATTTGATTTGCCCCTATTTTGCTAACTTAACAATCTCTTCCATAATTATATCTGTAACTTCATCAATAGTATTTTTATCCTTTTTATTTTTCTTATACTCTTCTAAATCTATCTGTTCTCCATAAGTAATAACAACCTTTTGAAATGGCTTTAATCCTCCTTTAATTCCAACTGGTATAACTTTTGCATCAGTATTTAATGCAAAATATGATGCTCCTCCTTTTGATTTTTCTCCTCTTTCCAACCCATTTCTTGTTCCCTCTGGAAACATTGCTATACATTTTCCTTCTTTTAATGTTTTTAATGAATCTTTTAAAGCTGCAATATCTTTTGAATCTCTGTTTACAAGTATTACATTAAATGCCCATCCTAAAATTGCAAAAAACTTATTTTTTGTTAACTCTTTTTTTGCTACAAATCGAGTATCATCTCTTTTACAAGTTATCTCTATTAATGGTGGGTCTAAGAAACTCCTATGATTCCCACAAAATATAACAGCACCTTCTTTTGGAATATTACTTCTTCCTACTATTTTCATTCTATATACTATTATACAATAAATATATATTGCATTTTTTATAATTATTCTACAAACTTTTTTTACGAACTTTCCCAATTTTATTTAACCTCCAAATTCTCCTAATATTTATATTCTTTTTCTTTTAATTATTTCAGTTATCTTATCTACCACTTCTTCTATAGTCAAATTTGTAGAATCAACTAAAATAGCATCTTCTGCTTTTGTTAAAGGTGATATTTCTCTTTCTGTTTCTAATCTATTTCTCTCTTTTATACTTTTTAATACTTCTTCATAAGTAGACTCTACACCATTTTCCAAGTTTTGCTTATATCTCCTATTTGCTCTTTCTTCTACTGAACATTCTAAATATATTTTTACATCTGCATTTGGAAATACTGTTGTACCTATATCTCTACCCTCCATTATAATATCTTGTTTTTCTCCCATTTTCCTTTGCATTGGTGTAAGTTTATTTCTCACACTTTTTATCGCTGCAAATTTTGCAACTACTTCATTTACTCTTGTTTCTCTTATTTCTGTAGTTACATCTTTATCATTTAAAATTACTTTTTGCTCTCCCTGTTCTTTTTCTAGCCTTATATCAATCTTTTCTAAAACTTTTTCAATTCTACCTATCTGTGTACAATCTATTCCTTGATTCAAACATTCTAATGCAACACATCTATACATAGCTCCCGTATCTATTGATATCAAATTTTCTCTCTCTGCCACTATTTTTGTTACTGTTCCTTTTCCGCTTCCTGCTGGTCCATCTATTGCTACTACAAATCCCACTTTTTATCACTTACCTCTCTTCGTTTTTTATATTGTACTACATATTATATAAAATTTCAATATAAAGTTCTATTTTTGCAATTTATATAATATAATTTATTAAGTAAATTATGGAAGGAAGATATTAATATATGGAAAAAGACTTTAACGATTTTCAAAATAATTACAGTTTTAACAGTAATGGATTCCAAAATAGTTTTGATATAAACGAAATGTATAAAGACCCAATGTTTAATCCTATTATGCAATATGAGCAAGCATTTAGTTATTATAAATATTTATGTATGCAAATGGATTATAAAATAAAATGCAAAGAATATGAAAAATTATGCAATCCTAAAAACAATTCTACCACCAATTAAAAATTAGCCAGTTTACTGGCTAATTTTTATTCTACAATTTTTCCTCCTCCCACAACTATATCATCAATATAAAATACTGCTGATTGTCCAGGAGTAATAGCTCTTTGAGGTTCATCAAAAATCACAATTATATTATCTCCATCTTGCTTTATCTTAGCTTTTGCAAATTTTGCAGAATATCTAATTTTAACATCTACTTCCATCCATTCATTAATTTCATCTATTAACAATAGATTTACATCATTAACTATAATTTGCTTTTTATACAATTCTTTTTCTTCTCCAACAATAACCTCATTTGTTTTACGATTAAATCCAAGTACAAAAAGTGGAACTGAATTAGAAATTCCCAATCCTCTTCTTTGACCTATTGTATAATTATACAATCCTGTATGCTCTCCTAAAATTTCCCCTTTCGAGTTTACTATATTTCCTTTTTTAGGCTTTATATTTGAATTATTTTCCAAGAACTTTTTATAGTTTCCATCAGGAATAAAACAGATATCTTCACTATCTGGCTTATTTGCAACTTTTAAATTATTTTCTACTGCTATTTTTCTTATTTGCTCTTTACTTTCAAACTCAGAAAGTGGAAAAATAATATGTTCTAACAATTCTTTAGGCATATTCCATAATACATAACTTTGGTCTTTTTTTCCTGCATTTGACTTTTTCAAAGTCCATCTTTTATATTTTTCACTATATTCAGTTTTGGCATAATGACCTGTAGCAATATAATTACAGCCTAATTCCTTAGCTTTATTATACATAATACCAAACTTCATATACTTATTACACTCTATACATGGATTTGGAGTTTTACAATTTGCATAACAGTCAATAAAATCATCTATCACATACTTCTTAAATTCTTTTTTATAATCAAATGTAAAATGTTGTATGCCTATTGAATTACATACATTTTTAGCATCAATATATGTATTAATATTACAACAACTACTTCCTGCAAACAATTCTAATGTTGCACCTATTACTTCATATCCTCTTTGTTTTAAAAGAAGCGCAGAAACAGAACTATCTACGCCTCCACTCATTCCTAATAATACTCTTTCCATACTTTTTCCTTCTATATATATTTTTTAAACATATTATATACCTTATTTAAAGCCTTGACTAAATTATCTACATCCTCTTTAGTGTTATACAAATAAAAACTTGCTCTACAAGTAGAATCAATATTTAAAAATCTCATAAGAGGCTGTGCACAATGATTTCCAGAACGCACACATACTCCCTCTGTATCTAATATACTTGCAACATCGTGCGGATGTACTCCATCTACATTAAAAGAAATTACTGCCGAATGATTTTGTTTATTTGGAGTTATATATAATTTTACAAATTCTAATTTTGATAATTCCTGTATAGCATATTCAACAATTTCCTCTTCTATTTTATGAATTGTATCATATCCCAAATCTTCAATATAATCTATCGCAGCTCCTAACCCTACTACTGCTTCCACATTTTGCGTTCCTGCTTCAAACTTATTTGGTAATGGAGCATAAGTTGTATCTTGCTCATAAACATATTCTATCATATCTCCACCCATCAAAAAAGGTGTCATATTATTTAATATTTGCTTTTTCCCATACATAACACCAATTCCCAAAGGAGCAAGCATCTTATGACCAGAAAAAACTAAAAAATCGCAATCTAAATCTTGAACATCAATTTTAATATGAGGCACACTTTGTGATGCATCTACAACTACTATAGCTCCTTTTTTATGTGCATACTTTATAATCTTTTTTACATTATTAATCGTACCTAATACATTAGAAATATGAGTTATTCCAACAATCTTTGTATTATCTGTAATCTTTTTTTCTATTTCTTCATCTGATAACTCAAAATTCTCATTAATGTACATATATTTTAAAGTACTTCCTGTTACTTTTGCAACCTTTTGCCAAGGTACTAAATTAGAATGATGCTCCATTATTGAAATAACAATTTCATCTTCTTTTTTCAAATTTTCCATACCATAAGAATATGCAATTAAATTCAAACTCTCTGTTGCATTTTTGGAAAATATTATCTCTTCGCTCTTTCTAGCATTTATAAATTTCGCAATTTTTGCTCTAGTACTTTCATACACCTCTGTTGCCTCTATACTTAAACTATATGCACCTCTGTGTGGATTTGCATTATATTTTTTATAAAACTCATTTATTGCCTCAATCACTTGTACCGGTTTTTGAGTAGTTGCGCCATTATCTAAATATGATATTTTTCTATCCATTAATATTGGAAAATCTTTTTTTATATCCATTACCTTTCTCCTTATATCCTTTTATCAATTTCATTTAAAATTTCTTCCTTGATTATTTCATCTTTTATACCTTCAATAATATTATTAAACTTTGCTTTTACAATTAATTTCATAGTTTCTTTATAAGAAAAACCTCTACTCATAATGTAAAACACCATATCTCTATCTACCTTACCTGCTGCACTACTATGATTTCCCTCTACATCTTCCTCTGTACAAAGAAGCATTGGCAACCCTTTCGACCTTGCCTTATCAGACAAAAGCATACAAAATTCATTCTCGTTTCCTACAGATTTTTTGCATCCCTTTTTAAAATCAATAGTCCCTTTAAAGTTCTTTTTAGCACTATCATTTAAAGCTCCTTGAACTTCAATATTCACATTAGATTTTTCACCTTTTAATTCAGCAATATAATTTATATCAAATAGTTGCTCTTGTGTCCCTAAATAAATAGTATTTATATTACTTTTTGCCTCTTGTCCTATTAGATTAGAATAATAATTAGAAATACTAGCCTTACCACCAAAATCAACTACTGTATAATTTATATGAGATTTCTTATGCAAAGTATTTTCAATACTCAAAAAATTATTACTTTTATTATTTAACATATTCACAATTACTACATTTATCTCTGAAAATTCATTCGCACATACTTTCAAGATGCTATTATTATAATGTTCCTTCATTCCATCTGAAATATATTTTATAATTATAGTCGCCTTTGAGTTTTCCTTCGCATTTATTTCTATATTTCCAACTAAAGCATCATTTTCATCATCAAAATTAAATTCCAAATAAAAATCCTTATCCTCTTTACCTTCAAATGTAATATTAATATTTTGATTTGCATTATTATAAACTTGATTTTCTAGCTTTTTTCCAATTCCATATACAAGTGGCAACTTTTTTACATCATTTGATATACTAAATTTTTCTATATCTCCACTAACCTTCAATCCATCAAATTTTTGTATTTTTACATCTACATCTTCTATCTCTATATCATTTATTTTAAAGCTTTTTGATGTTCTT
Source organism: uncultured Clostridia bacterium (assembly GCA_947626295.1). Classification (GTDB taxonomy): domain Bacteria; phylum Bacillota; class Clostridia; order TANB77; family CAG-508; genus CAG-269. Next base: position 12,701 of record CANQRS010000017.1, on the reverse strand, counting down.
ACAGGTGTACTATTTAATATCATATCAATTTCCTTTCTAACCTATACTTCCTTCTAACTCTAAATTAATCAAATTATTCATTTCAACAGCATACTCTACAGGCAACTCTTTAGATATTGGATATGCAAACCCTCTAACTATCATAGCCTTTGCATCCTCCTCCGAAATCCCCCTAGACATTAAATAAAATATAGTCTTATCACTAATTTTACCAATCTTAGCTTCGTGAGAAAACTCCACGTCATCAGTTCTAATATCATTAACAGGTATTGTATCTGATTTTGATATATCATCTAACATAAGAGACTCGCAAGAAACACTACATTTTGAATTTTTTGCATTTGCATTTATTTGAGTTAATGCCCTATATGTGCAAGTTCCTCCATTTTTCGACAATGACTTTGAATTTACAACAGATGAAGTATTTGGTGCATTATGAATAACCTTAAATCCTGTATCTAAATTCTGATTTTCTCCCGCAAATGAAATTCCTGTATATTCAGTTTTGCTTCCTTCTCCATTTAATATACTCATCGGATAAAGCATTGATATCTTAGACCCAAATGAACCTGATACCCAATCAATTTGTCCATCTTTTTCAACTATAGCTTTTTTAGTATTTAGATTCAACATATTTTTTGACCAATTTTCTATAGTAGAATATCTCAAATATGCTTTCTCTTTTACATATAGTTCAACACATCCTGCGTGTAAATTTACTTTATTGTACTTAGGAGCCGAACAGCCTTCTATAAAATGCAAGCTTGCCCCTTCTTCAACTATAATAAGAGTATGTTCAAATTGTCCAGATTCTGGCGAATTAAGTCTAAAATATGATTGTAATGGTATATCTACCTTTATTCCTTTTGGAACATATACAAATGAGCCCCCTGACCACACTGCTGTATGCAAAGCAACAAATTTATGGTCATTTATAGGCACACATTTCATAAAATGTTGTTTTACTATATCTGGATACTCTCTTACAGCTGTCTCCATATCTGTATATATTACACCTTGATTAACAAGTTCTTCTTTTATACTATGATATACTACCTCAGAGTCATATTGAGCTCCAACTCCAGATAATGATTTTTTCTCCGCCTCTGGTATCCCAAGTCTATCAAATGTATTTTTTATATCTTCTGGAACATCTTCCCAATTATTATTCAATTTAGTTTTTGGTCTTACATAAGTAGCAATATCGTCCATATCTAACTCTGATAAATCTGGTCCCCAAGTTGGCAATTCTAAATCATTATATATTTCTAAAGCTTTTAATCTAATCTCTGTCATCCAATCAGGTTCATTTTTTTGTTTTGATATCTCCTCAATAATCTCTCTATTTAACCCTTTTTGAATTTTGAAGTCATATCTATCTTCATTTTTGAAATCATACACATTTCTGTTTATTTCTTTTATTGTATTTTTCATTTTCTTCCTTTCTTCCTTCTTAAATTTAAATGATGATTATCTACATTTTTCTGCAAATATTGTCAAATTCTTCATTTTATGATATAATCTAATTAATCGAGCAATGTTCTTACTTTAAAAGGAGGTAACTTATGCTTATATTTGCTTGTATTTGTGGTGCAGTATTGTTCCACTTTCTAAACGCACCTATCTTGTGTGCAATGTGCATAATCGGAGCAGTTATTCTCTTTTTTAAGTAACTTGCTCCATAACCTCAGTAACATAGTGACACTTTATATAGTGTCACTTTTCTATTAATAACACTTATATACTATTTATTTATATAATTTTCATATCCATTTTCTTCTATTTCTTTAGCAAGTTCTCCCGAACTTGTTGTAACAATTTTTCCATCAACTAAAATGTGTACATAATCCACATCTAATTCCTTTAAAATTTTGGTTCCGTGAGTTATAATCAATGTTGCATTATCCTCATTACTAAACATTTTTATTCCTTTAGATACAACTTTTATAGCATCTACATCTAATCCAGAATCAGTTTCGTCAAGTATTGCAAGTTTTGGCTTCAACATAAGCATCTGTAAAATCTCTGTTTTTTTCATTTCTCCACCAGAAAATCCAACATTTAAGTTTCTATTTGCATAGCCTACATTCATCTTCAATTCTTGCATCTTTTCTTCCAATTCCTTCTTGAATTGAAACACCTTTACAGGTTCACCCGTAGTCTTATTTTTTGCATACTTTAAAAAATTAACTACTGATATTCCTGGTATTTCCTCTGGAGTTTGGAATGACATAAATACACCTTTCCTTGCGATTTCATCTGTCTTTAACTCATTTATATTTTCTCCCTCAAAAAAAATCTCTCCCTTTGTTTTTGTATATATTGTATTATTTAATATAACATTTGCAAGTGTTGACTTTCCAGAGCCATTCGGTCCCATTATGACGTGTATTTCTCCCTTATTTATACTTAAATTTAATCCTTTTAATATTTCCTTCTCGCCAACATTTGCATATAAATTATTGATTTTTAATAATTCTCCCATTATCAATCACATACCCTTTCTTCTTTTACAATCAATACACTTTTCTTTATTTATATCATATCCACAATCTAAATTATATAATCCTAATTCTTTATGTAAATATTTTGCCAACTTATTTATACTGCTATCTTTCATTACCATTTTTATTTCCTTTGCCTCTTGTTCAGCTATATCTTTTTCTTCTCCAAGTATTTCCGTTAAAAACAAATATACTATATCATTTGCCTCTAATATTTTTTTCGCCAAACTTATTCCCTCTGGAGTCAATTCAATCTTACCATAGGTCTCGTATATTATTAAATCTTCTTCTTTTAATACTTTTAGCGATTTATTTACACTTGCTTTAGTGCAACTCATTCTATTTGCTATATCTGTTACCCTAGGCTTTTCTCCCTGCTTTTCTATTATATATATGGTTTTTAAATATTCTTCCAATGTTTTTGATATCATTATTTCTCCTTCTCACTTTTTGTTTACCTCGGCTAACATTGTACTATATTTATATATATACTGTCAATATTTTTAGCGAAATTTCAACAAAAAATTGTTACCAGACAATATTTTATCCAACACTTCTTTGCAATAATTTTAAAAATCCTTACTTTTGTATTTAAAATTTTTAGGATAAAAAATTGCTAAAGATTATATTCAACATAATCTTTAGCTAAAAATCAACTTCTAAGCTTTGCGCCTAACTTATTTTCTAAATCCTTAATAACTTTTTCCATAATAGTATTAATCTCATCGTCAGTAAGAGTTGCATTCATCTTACCAAAATTTAACGACAAAGCTATACTCTTTTGATTTTCATCAATTCCCTTTCCTGTGTACACATCAAATACCTTTACACTATTTAAACAAGAACCTGCTGATTTCTTTATTTGTACCATTAAATTTTGAGCAGGAACATTTTTATCCACTAGAATTGCTAAATCCTTACTAACTGCTGGAAATTTTGAAATCTCTTTAAACTTCATTTTTCCGACCTTCTTAGCAAGTAATTTATCCAAATTAATTTCAAATACAAATACATCATCCTTACATACTACTGGATGTACCTTACCTATTATTCCAACTACATCATTATTTACTGATATTAGTGCCGATTGATATGGATGAAGTTCTTTTGGAAGTTTGGCATTATCTTCTATAAAGCTATATCTATTTTCATATCCTAAATAATCCAAAACTTCTTCTACAATTCCTTTTACTATGTAAAAATCAACTTTTTTATTATTCTCAATTCCTAAATAAAATTCACCTGTCATAAGTGCTGCTAAACACTGTTCTTCTACATAGTTATCTTCCGATTTATAGAAAGTCTTTGCTATCTCAAATATTGAAATATCCTGATTATCTCTCGCACTATTATATTCATATATTTTCATTAATGAAGATATTATGCTTTGTCTTAGTGTATTTCTATCTTCAGACATTGGAGCTAATAATTTTATTTTTTCTTTATTTCCTAGTGTAAAATTACTTGCTTCTTCTTCTCCAACTAAAACATAAGATAAAGTCTCATTTAACCCTAAATCTACCATCTTATTTCTAATACCTCTAATTGTTTTATCATAACTTCCTGTCCTTGCAGATGTTTCAGGTAATATTCCTTGTATATTGTTCACACCATATATTCTGCTTACTTCTTCATTTAAATCTTCTTTTATATTTATATCAATTCTTCTAGTTGGTACTGACACTACAGCTTTTTCATCATCACTCTCATACTTAAATCCAAGTTTTCTAAACACATCTAATATCTCATTATTTGATATATTTAATCCTAATACTTTATTAATCTCACTAAATTTAACAGTTATCTTTTTATCTTCTAATGATGTTGTATCATATTTTGCTAATCCACCAACAATCTCACTATTCGCATATTTTTCAAGTAAATGACAAGCTCGTTTTATAGCCATATATGTTCTATTAGGGTCCAATCCTTTTTCAAATCTGTTACTTGCCTCACTTCTTATTAATTCGTTAGATGTTTTTCTTACCTTAGCTCCATTAAATATAGCTGCTTCTATAATTATATTTTTAGTATTATCTGTAATTTCTGTTTCAAGTCCACCCATTACTCCAGCTAAGCCTATTGCTTTTTTACCATCTGATATAACAATATTTTCAGAATGCAAATTTCTTTTTATTTCATCTAATGTTACTAATTTTTCATTATCCTTTGCCATTCTAACTTCTATTACATCACCCAATTTATCTGCATCATAAAAATGCAATGGTTGACCTGTTTCTAACATTACATAATTGCTTATATCTACAACATTATTTATAGGTCTTATTCCTGATGCTATTAGTCTTGCCTTTATAAAGCTTGGACTCTCTTTTATAACAACATTTTTTACCTTCTTCGCCAAAAACATTGAACAATTTTCTGTATTAACTTTAACTTTAAAACTATCATTAATATCTTCATTATTTTCTGAAAACGACAAATCTATATCTTTTACCTTTTTATCATATAATGCTCCTAACTCATAAGCCATTCCTAAAATACTCAATAAATCCCCACGATTTGCTGTTAATTCAAAATCTATTACTTCATCATCTAAATTCATATATTTTATTGGATTTTCTCCAACTGGTGCATCTTCTGGAAATTCGTGTATCCCTGTTTTATCTGCTTCATCTACAAATTTACTTTCTAAGCCTAATTCTAACATAGAACACAACATTCCATTTGACTCTTGACCTCTAATAACTCCTTTTTTTATTGTTTTTTCTGGTAACTTAGCACCAGGCAAAGCCACTATAACTTTCAATCCTTTTCTTACATTAGGTGCACCACAAACTATATTTAATATCTCTGTTCCAATATTCACCTTACATATATGTAGATGGTCTGAATCTGGATGCTTTTCACACTCTTCTACTAATCCAATTTTCAAATTCGTAGCCGTTATAAGTTTTCCTGCTGAATCATATTCGCTACTAACATTTGTCATATCCTCTGCTATCTTCTCTACTGTCAAATCTTCATCTAAATCTATATAATCTTTTACAAAGTTTAAACTTAACTTCACTTTTTATTGTCCTCCCTCTATCTTTCAAATTGGCTAAATTGATTTAAAAATCTCACATCATTTTTATACAAATATCTCATATCCGTAATTCCATATCTAAACATTGCTAATCTATCTAACCCTGTTCCAAAAGCAAAACCGCCATATTTTTCTGGATTATATCCATTCATTTTTAAAACATTAGGATGTACCATTCCTGCACCTAATATCTCTATCCAGCCTGTTTGCTTACATAAATTGCAACCTGAACCTCCACACTTAAAACACGAAACATCTACTTCGTAAGATGGCTCTGTAAAAGGAAAATAGCTTGGTCTAAAACGTAATTTCGACTTTTCTCCTAACATTCTTCTAACAAAAACTTCTAATGTTCCCTTCAAATGTGCTAAAGTTATATTTTCATCTATCACAAGTCCTTCTACTTGATTAAATTGATGTGAATGTGTTGCATCATCTTCTCTTCTATATGTTTTTCCTGGGCATATAATTCTTATTGGAGTTTTTTCCTCATTAGACTCCATCACTCTTGCTTGAACTGATGATGTTTGAGTTCTTAATAAATATTCACTTGTTATATAAAAACTATCTTGCATATCTCTTGCTGGGTGGTCTTTTGGTAAATTTAATCTTTCAAAACAATATTCATCTGTTTCAAGCTCTGGACCTCCCACTACATCATATCCCATTGATACAAACAAATCTTCAATGTCTTCTATTACTCTGTTTAACGGATGTTTACTTCCTCTTTTAACTTTAGTACTTGGAAGAGTTATATCTATTTTTTCGTTTTCAATTTTTTCTTGCAACTTTTCTATTTCAAATTGTTGCTCTTTTTCTTTTATTATTTGTTCTAATTTATCTCTTAATTTATTAACAATACCACCTATAATTGGTCTTTCTTCTGCTGATAAATCCTTCATTCCCCTTAATACTTGCGTTAATTCTCCTTTTTTACCCAAATACTTAATTCTTAAATCATCTAATTCTTTTGCATTTTTTGAATTTACAAGCTCTTTTTCCGCACTTTCTTCGATTTGTCTAATTTTTTCTTTCATATCTAATCTTATTCTCTCCTTTATTCAATCTCTTTTTTCCATAGCCCGTGCTTATTACAATAAGCATATAATGTAGCACCTTTTACATAAGGAAATGTTGCTTTAGGCTCTTGCCCCGGCTCTAAACAAACTCTTATTATGTTGTTATCTGCTACTTGTGCTATCCACGCAATATAATGCTCTTTTTCCATTGGGTGTTCTACCTCGCCAACACATACTTCTATTTTATCTCCGTTTTTTTCATAAACTGGTATATGTTTCTCTGTTGCAGCATCCACAGTATTTGCTACCATTTCTTTCATTGGATTTCCACAACACATTAAAGCCTTTCCATTTCCATCTATTACCTCTATTACATTTCCACATATTGGACAAACATAAATTTTCATATCATTATTCATTTCTATCACTTTCCTTTCTAAATTTTTATTTAACATATCATAATAATATTATTTAGCATATTATAATTATAATGTTATTATTAGAATATTATAAATTGTAATTCTATTAAATTATCTTAATATTGCTACTAGTATATCATAATTATTCTTAAAATTCTACAAATTTACAATATTTTTTACTTTCTTGTAATTAAAAAATTAATATCTTCTATATTTTCATCTAAAATATCAATTCTAATAGTATGAACATTTACATCAGAATAATCTAACTTTGTCGTCTTTGAATTGTATATAGTTGTAATTGTTTGCAAATTATCAGGAATAACCTTAAACTTAAAACCAAGTCTATCTTTTAAATATAAATTATCTGAAAAATTACATTTCTTACTACAACTTTCAAAACATTTATTTGAATTTCCTAATAAACAATAACTTGCATTCATAACCGGAATATTACCATAACTGATTAATTCTATATTATCAAAATATGAGCAGATATTTCTTATAGAATCTTTATGTAATTCAGGTGATATTGTAACAGTTGAAAAGCCCATATCTTTCAATACCTGTACAGTATTAAGGTTATATACATTAAATGTATAATTTGCTATCAAATCTACTTTAGGTAAATTTTTTATCATCTCTATTTGTGCTAAATTTGAGACAACAATCCCATATATATCAAATCTTTCAAAAACTTTAATTAATTGATTAGTAATTGTCTTTACAAATTTATCTTTGATTACAACTGGCATATAAATATATATTTTCGACTTTTTAGAAATTGTTTTTATTATATCTTCAAATTTCTTATTCATAAAATATTTTAATGGAATATATATACTATCAATATTATTTAGTTTCTCATAATCCAGTGACAAGTTTAACACATTTAACAATAATTTCTTTTCAGGCTCATTTGTATTATTATTTTGTGCTTTTATTGTATTATTAAAATGAACTTCAATTTTTCTTTTAAAACTTTCTACAATATTCTCTTCTATTAAATTTATAGTCTTTCTTCTTATATCATTCAAAATAGATGTTGGAATAAATAATTTTTCATCCATATTTATTTCTATTTTAGAAAACTCAAAACACGTATTTAAAGTTTTATTAAATTGCTTAATAACATTTTCCCTTGTTATAGGCACATTCTGAGCCACATCTGGGATATAATCATATTCAAATTTAGTTAAAACACCAAAGTCCAAGCTTTTTACAGTTACTTCCACTTTTTTATTTAATTGAATATTCAATGTACACTCTAAAAGATTCTTTTTATTTTCATTATTAAAACTTTCTGTAGCTAAACTAAATAATTCTTTGTCACTTATTTTATAAACTTTATCATTTAATTTTATATTTCCTTTCATCCTTCCAAAAGTAACAATTTGAGAAATATCCCCTTTTTTAATATTTATATTTTTATCCATCAACTCTGAAATAGTATATTTTGATTTTTCATTTTCAAAAGAAACTGAATCTCCTATAGAAACAGGATTTTCGAGTTTTACTGTAACTAAACCTTTATTTTTATTGTATTTTATAATCTTTCCCAAATATATACCTAAATTATTAGGTTTCTCCTTAAAAACAAGCTCTTTGTTACAAGTATTATCCAAATGACCTGTTGAAAAACCTCCACGGTTAAATACCTGTAATAAAGCTTTTTTATCATCTTCATCAATCACATAACTATCTATCTCTTTATTTATAAATTTTTGTGCAAGGTCAATATACTTTCGGTAAATTCTAGTAACAGTAGCAACATATACTGGTGACTTCATTCTCCCTTCAATTTTAAATGAATCCACTCCAGCTTCAATTAACTGTGGCAAAAATTCTAAAGTACACAAATCTCTCGTGCTTAACAAATATCCCTTATCAATAATCTTATTATTATGAACTAAATTATAAGGCAATCTACACGGTTGAGCGCATTTACCACGATTTCCGTGAACGCCCACCAATCATACTAGAAAATAAACATTGTCCAGAATATGACATACAAAGTGCACCGTGCACAAATACTTCTATCTCAACATTAGAACCTGTACAAATATGATTAATTTCATCTAAAGAAACTTCTCGAGATAAAACTACTCTTTTAAATCCTATGTTCTCAAGCTGTTTAACTCCTTCTAAATTAGTTGTTGTCATTTGAGTACTTGAATGAATTTCTAAATCGGGAAAACTTTCAATTAATTTTGTTGCCAAACCTAAATCTTGTACAATTATTGCATCAATACCCAATTTATATGCTAATTTTGCTATATTGAAGGCATCTTCAAATTCTTCATCTTTTATTAATGTATTTAATGTAAGATGTGTCTTTACTCGTCTTAATTTAGCATAATTTATTGCCTGCTCTAATTGTTCATTATCAAAATTATTTGCAAATGCCCTAGCACTAAATAAACTTGCCCCAAAATAAACTGTATCTGCTCCATTTTGAACAGCAGCCTTTAATGCATCAAAATCCCCTGCTGGACACAGTAATTCAACCATTTTATGCCTCCACTTCTATCAACTTTTTTATTTATTATAATTTTCATCATATTTTTACAAGTTTTTTCTACGAATTGTATCTATTATACAATAAAATGCAGACTATTTCAAGGGTTAAGCCACAACGACCTTTTATTTTATATAGCCCTTTTTATTCAAAACTATGACACCCTTTTATTTCTGAGTTCAAAAGCATATTTCATAGTTGCATCATTAATTTCTCCTGAAGATATTCTCGCTATTTCTTGAATCACCTCATTTTCATTTAATAATTTTATATTTGTATTTGTTCTTTCGTTTATAACCTGTTTACTTATAAAATAATTATAATCTGCGTATGCTGCTATACTAGGCAAATGTGATATACATATCACTTGATGTTGTTTTGATATTTTTCTTAACTTATCTGCAACAGCATTTGCTGCTTTCCCGCTTATTCCTGTATCAATCTCATCAAAAATAAGTATTGGCATATCATCAGTATTTGCTAGTACAGTTTTTATTGCAAGCATTATCCTAGATTGTTCTCCACCAGAAGCTATTTTGTTAAGCTCTTTTTCTTCTTCGCCCAAATTAGTAGATATATATATTACTACCTTATCTTTTCCATATTCAGAAAATACATCTTGATAATCAATATGTATATTGACTTTCGCATTTTTTAATTCTAAATCTTTTAAATTTTCATTTATTTCTTTTGACAATATTTTACTCTGTACATTTCTAATATTATGCATTTTACTTGCTTTTTCTTCCATATATTCTTCTACACTTTTTAATTGTTCTTTTAATTTATTGTTACGTTCTTCTGAATTTTCTATTTTATAAACTTCTTCCTCTATTTCATTTTTATATTCTAATATTTCTTTTATTGAATTACCATATTTTCTTTTTAATGAATTTATTAAATCAAGCCTTTCTTCTATTTCATTTCTTTCTTCATCATCAAAATATATTTCTTCTCTATAACCCGATATATCTCTTGAAATCTCTTGTAATTCATAATACACACTTTTTAGACTCTTTACTGTTTCCTCATATTTTGCATCTATTTGCTCCACCCTTTCTAACGCTCTTATCGAATTACTTAAAGCATCTATTGTATTACCATTTATTGATATATCTGCCTCTTCTAAATTCTTTTCTAGTTTTTCTACATTAAGCATTTTTCTTCTCTTATCCTCTAAAATTTCTTCTTCCCCATCTCTTAAATTTGCTTCAGATATTTCTTTTATTTGATAATTTAATAAATCTATCTTTCTTTGTCTTTCTTTTTCATCCCCCAAATTTTGTTTTAACTCTTTTTTTATCTCGTTATATTCTACATATTTATCATAATAATCTTTTTTTATTTCCTCTATTTCTTTTCCTATATATTCATCTAAATATTTTCGTTGTTCTTTTACATTTGACAAATTTTGATTATCATTCTGACCGTGTATCTCTATAAAATGACTCATAAAACTTCTTAATTCATTTACTGTAGTCATTCTTCCATTTATTTTACACATATTTCTACCATTAGTATGTATTTCTCTTGATATTATTATATTTCCATCTATTGAATCGGAGTTCTCTGGCTCATATAGGCATACTTCTATATATGAATATTCTTCACCATTTCTTATCATCTCTTTTGAAAATCTTTCTCCTGCAATTATATTTAACGCTCCTATTATAAGTGATTTTCCAGCTCCTGTCTCTCCTGTTAATACATTTAACCCATTATTAAAATCTATTTCTATATCTTCGATTATACCTATATTTTTTATATGTAACTTTGTTATCATATTACCACTCCTTACAAATTTTTGTTCGGTACAACTATTATATATCTTTTTTATTTTTTGTCAAGTATTTTTCAAACATTTTTTCGTTTTTTCATCGACAAATTTCGACAAAACTCTTAAAAATACGAAAAGATACCCACCTTTTTGGTGAGTATCTATTTATATATTTTTTATACTAAATTCCATCTCTTTCTGCTCGCTAAACACACATAGTCCCTAAAAGATTACCTTTTTCAAACTATTTCCTCTAGCAATTCTAATTTCTGTCCCACATAAATTACTACAAATTTCTTCATATTTTCTTGTGGCAATCTCTCGTCACTCGAATATGCCTGTATTTGCTCTATTGCCATTTGACGCTTTTCTGCTATTGCCTTTTGCTTTTGACCTCTTGTTTTTGCTTCTTCTTTTTTGATGTACTTTAATTCTATTATCGCCTGATATTTTACATTTGAATATTCTCTTTTAAATACTGCTACGTCTATATATCCATTATCTTTTACGTTGTACTCTAAATATACATTCACAAAATCATTCATTCTTAATATTGCGTGCATATAACTTTGAATATATTTTTCATCATATTTTTGCCAACTTATATTTCCTAAATCCCTCAAATATTCTTCTACTATATCACATACTTTATCTAGCTTTCCATTCATTACTAATTCTAATTGTGCTTCTTGAATTTTTTTCGTATCTATTTTTATTCCTGATTGCCTTATTAAATTTATAAAATAATCGTTATATATATCATTCATCGTATAATTTGGTATTTTATAATTCACTATCGTTCCTGCCATATCTTCACTTATTGTTAAATATCCAAAATAGAATAATACACTTTGTATTACCTGTTCATCTATCGGCATCGCTGTAAAATCAAATTTATTTGTTATTTTTCCATATAGTTCTTCTCCTTGTATTGCTTTTGTTAATATATCATAATAAAAGCTATTTCCCTTTAATGTTAATATATTTCTTAACTTTTCAAAATTCGCTGCTATATTTATATCTAATAATTCTGTTGGTGGCTTTCCTTCTTTCATATAACTTCCTAAATAATACATTACTAATGTTGAATTAAATGTATGTTCTTCACTATCTTCCGAAAATCTATATCCATCATAATATTTTTTTAATGTATTATATATTTCTTCCTGCTCCTCTTCTGACCTTTCTGGCAATGCCTCTTTTATTAATGCTTTTGTTTCCTCTTTTGTAAATCCTATCATTGCCACAAAATCTTTTTTTCTCGTTATATCTGTTGCTATATTAAATCCTGTTGTCATACTATCTAATGTTAATGGCGCTATTCCTGTTGCAAAAAATCTTTCTACTACTCCATCTGCTATCGCCTGCTTTATTCTTGCATAAAATGCCTTTATGAATCCTTCTCCTGATAACATATT
>CANQRS010000016.1 GCA_947626295.1 uncultured Clostridia bacterium | reverse complement strand
TCAAATATATCTTTAAAATCACTAGAAATTATAGCTATATCTATATCACTATCTTCATTTTGTGTTCCCTTTGCATAAGAACCAAATAATATTATAGCTTCAATTTTATAATATTTGCTTATTTTCTCAACATATTTATTTATTGATTCCATTATTTCTCTATCAATAGTTTTTTTAACCATTTTCTTACCTCCTTTATATTTACTATTTATTCAGAAGTATATTCACTTGTACATTTTTTATAAAAACTATTCTTGTAATCAGCTTCAAACATTTTTATTATACCATTAATTTTTTAATTTAACAATATATTATTGATAATTTTTTGCCCCAATTTACTAAGCAAATTTAAACTTTTACCCCATATAATAAGCGCCAATTTTTGACTTTTTATACTTTTTATGGTATAATTAATTATATGAAAAAATATGGATAACCAAATTAGTTAATAGATATATATAATCTAGTAATTTGATTTTTGAAATTTGTTATTTTTTGTCGATTTCTATTGACTATTACTTTTTTAAATTATATCATATATTATATAAATTACCAATATATATAAGTAATTTAGGAAGGAGGGGAAGACTTATGATTTCATCAGATTTTAGAACAGAAGCACGTAGAAGCCTAGCCGGAAAGTGGGGAAAAGCTGCACTTATAACTTTAGTATATGTTTTAATATTTTATGTTATAGATTTAATTATAGGACACGTTCCTGAAAAAGCAGCAGCCGTTTGTTCTCTTTTACTTTACATTATCGAAATCCCATTATCTTTTGGACTTTTAATTTCATTATATAAATTATATAAATCCGAAGATGTAGGTTATTTTAGCTTTATATCACTTGGATTCGATAATTTCGGTAAAGCTTGGGGCATTACATTACATATAGCTTTAAAATGTATTGTGCCTATAATTTTAATTGTAATTTCTATAATGATTATAGTTGGAAGTGCTGTTTATAATTCTGCTACAGCAATAACTGTAAATGATGTCATATCAACTAATTTCTCTGGAGGCGTTATACTTGGATTTATAATATTAATTATAAGTGAAATTTGGCTTTTGGTAAAAGCATATTACTATGCTTTAGCTACTATAATTGCAGCAGATGATTTGGCTATGCCTTCTAAAGATGCTGTTAATAAAAGCCAAGAATTGATGACTGGTAAACGTGGAAAATTAATGATTTTACAATTATCTTTCATAGGTTGGGCATTACTTTCAATATTTACATTTGGTATTGGATATTTATTCTTAGCTCCTTACATACAATTTGCAACATTTGAATTTTTCAAAAATGCAAATGGAGATACACCAATTAGTACTAATGAAAACAATACAAATGTTGAGCCAATTAATTAGTTAAAAAATACTTAAGTAAATTAATTTTTACTTAAGTATTTTTTTGCATTTTAAATTTATTTTATAAACACAGTTTTTTATTTATTTTTTATATTGTCACTTACTTGTCACTTTATCTATGATATACTAATTTTACAAAAGGAGTGATTGTATGGAAATATTAAGAGTCGAAAATTTAACAAAGATTTATGGAAAAGAAAATACTATGGTAAAAGCTATAGATAACATTTCATTTAGTGTACAAAAAGGAGAATTTGTTGCCATAGTTGGAGCATCGCGGAAGTGGTAAATCTACACTTTTACACCTAATTGGTGGAGTGGATAGACCATCAAGTGGAAAAGTTTTTATTGATGGCAAAGATATATATAGTTTTAGTGATGATGAATTAGCTATTTTTAGAAGAAGACAAGTTGGACTTATTTATCAATTTTATAATTTAATCCCTATCCTTAATGTAGAGGAAAATATAACTTTACCCCTAAAATTGGATAATAGAGATATTAATAAAAATAAATTAGATAATTTGATAAATATTTTGGGCTTGGAAAATAGGCGTTTCCACCTCCCTAGTGAGATTTCTGGTGGACAACAACAAAGAACTTCAATAGGTAGAGCTATGATAACAAATCCTGCCATTATTTTAGCTGACGAACCTACTGGTAATTTAGATTCAAAGTCAAGTGATGAAATTGTAGGATTACTAAAAAAATCTAACCGTGATTATAAACAAACTATTATTATGATTACACACAATATAGAAATTGCTAAAATTGCTGATAGAATTATAAAAATAGAAGATGGAAAAATAGTTCGAGGAGGCGATTCAATATGAACCTCCTAAATAAATTGGCTATTAAAAATTTAAAGATGAATATAAAAAGGACTGTAAGTACTATTATAGGCATAATTTTATCTTGCAGTTTAATCTGTGCAGTTGCTTCTATGGCTACAAGCATCCAAGAAACTCTTATTCAAAATTCAGTAAATGAGTCTGGGTATTATCATATAAATCTACTTAATATCGCTGATGACGATATTGAGGTTTTAAAAAATAATAGAGATGTTCATAATATTTATACCGTAAATAAGGTTGGCTATTCATTTTTAGAAAATAGTAAAAATGAATATAAGCCTTATTGTATGATTTTTTCAATGAGTAAAGATTCATTTAATAATTTAAAATTTAATATAATTGATGGTCATTTTCCTACTAATGAAAATGAAATTATTATTAGTGAACATATTATATCAAATGCAGGTGTTCCATTAAAAATTGGTGATAAACTTAATCTTTCTATTGGTGATAGAGTTAATCTTGATAATGATGCTATTTCGCCAGATGCTGAGTATGAAAAAAATTCTGAACAGTTAATTAATAATAAATCGTATGAATTTACTATTGTTGGAATTATGGAAAGACCGAATTATAATTTTGAAACATATTCTGATGCTGGATATACTGTAATTACAACTAATATGGATGCTGGCATAAAAAATGCTTATGTGTCACTAAAACATCCTAAAGAATATAAAACTTTTCTTTGTAATTTTTTTGGCGTTAATAATTTTAATGAAATAATAGAACATTCTGATGCGATTAAATATGATTATAAACTTAATGATGAACTTTTAAGATGGGAAGCATTTGCTTTTGGAGATGATACAGTTACAATGTTGTATGCTGTTATATCTATAGTAATTTTTATAATAATA
The DNA here is from genome assembly GCA_947626295.1 of uncultured Clostridia bacterium. Taxonomy (GTDB): domain Bacteria; phylum Bacillota; class Clostridia; order TANB77; family CAG-508; genus CAG-269. The sequence goes on along the minus strand of CANQRS010000016.1, from coordinate 20,962 downwards.
TTTACAAGTATATTTTGCATAAGAAATTCATTTGCAATAGCTACTACTGAAAAAATGAAAATGTATGGTATGCTTTCAAGTGTAGGAGCAACTAAAAAACAAATAAGGAAAAATGTTTTATTTGAATCATTTATACTCGGATTAATTGGCATTCCTTTAGGAATTCTAGCTGGAATATTTGCTGTATTTGTTTTAATAAAAATTGTAAATTCTATAGGTGGTCATTATTTATTAAATCATACAGATGGTATTATTGCAAAAGTTACACTATTTCCAATATTAATTTCTATATTGCTAAGTTGTATAACTATATATTTATCTGCTATATCTTCTGCTAAAAAAGCATCTAAAATTAATCCTATTGATTTATTAAAAAATTCTGAGAATATTAAGATAAATAGTAAAAAATTAAAAACTCCTAAATGGGTTTGTAAATTTTTTAAAACTGGTGGCGAATTGGCTTATAAAAATCTGAAAAGAAGTAAGAAAAAATATAAAACTACAGTAATTTCATTATCTGTTAGTATATGTGTTTTTATTTCTATGAATAGCTTTATTACAAATGCTTTTGATTTAGCAAATAATTATTATGAAGATTACGATTATAATATAAAAATTTCAAGTGATTCTGAAGAAAATAATTATATAAAAAGTATCACTCAATTAAACTATATTGATGAACATTTTGAACTTTACCAAAATTCATATAATCTAAATATTTATGATTTGTCTAAAATAACTAGTGAAAATTTTTTAGATTCAGATGATTATTATTATGATGAGAATAGTGATAAACTTATTCCATCAACTGAGCCTAAACATTCTTCTTTAAAGATTTTTGCTTTAGATGATAATTCTTTTAAAAAATATGCTAAAAAAATAGGCGTTGATTATAATAAGATAAAAAATGACGGTATTTTATGTGATACTTATGTAACTTATAGTGATGATGGTGATAAAATTTTAAAAAGCAGAATGTATAACTACTCTAAAGGAGATATTATTGATGGTACTATAAATGGTAAAGAAACTAATTTTAAGATTGCTACTATTACAGATATTTGCCCTTATGGACTTGAAAATACTCACTTAATTGGTGGAATTTTGGTATTAAATTTAGATAAATATAAGAATATGGATTTTTCCCCTAGATATCTTTTAATACAATCTAGTAATCCCGAAAAACTTATAGATAATATTAAAAATCTTAAAATTAATGTAGGATATAGTAATTATGACGAATTAGCTAAAGAAGAAAAAGCTATATATACAATTATACAAATATTTTTATATGGATTTATTATAGTTATAACTTTGATAGGTGTAACAAATATTTTTAATACTATAACGTCAAATATTGAGTTACGCCAAAAAGAATTTGCAGTGCTTCGAAGTATTGGTATGACCAAAAAAGAATTTAATGGTATGATTAATTTAGAAACTATATTTTACTGTAGTAAATCTTTAATATATGGCATTTTCCTCGGATTAATTGGTACTTTTGCACTTTATAAAGCTTTTGGAATTAAAATTGAAAAGGATATCTATATTCCTATAATTCCTATTTTAGTTTGTATTATTGCTGTATTTATTTTAGTATTTATAATAATGAAATATTCTATTTCTAAAATAAATAAACAAAATACTATCGAAACAATAAGAAATGAAAATATATGAGGGACTAGCTTAGTCTCTTATTTTATGTTATATTAAAAATTATTAAAGGAGGTTTTTTAATGGATATTTTACTAGTTGAAGATGATGTTATTTTAGCTAAAGGATTAATATATTCTTTAAAACAAAATATGTTTAATGTTATTCACAAAAAATATATATCAGATGCTATATCATTTTTAAGTGCAAATAAAATTAATTTAATTATTCTTGATATTTCACTTCCTGATGGAAACGGATTTGATTTATATGAAAATTATATAAAAAAACAACATATTCCAACTATTTTTTTAACTGCAAAAGATGATGAAGATGATATTGTAAAAGGCTTAGAGCTTGGTGCAGATGATTATATTACTAAACCGTTTTCTACTAAAGAATTAGTTGCAAGAATTAATAAGATTTTTAAAAAGAAAAATTCGATTATTCAAGTAAAAAATATAAAATTTGATTTAGATAGGATGGTTGTTTATAGAGATAATAATATTTTACAATTTACAAGTTTAGAATTAAAAATTTTGCATTTATTATTTTTTAATATAAATAAGGTTGTAACTAGAAACGATATTATTGATAAAATTTGGGAATGGACCGGAAATGATGTTAATGATAATACTGTTACTGTTTATCTTAAAAGAATTAGAGAAAAATTAATTACTGATATAATTATTACCATTAAAGGAGTTGGGTATAGAATTGATGAAAAATAAAGTTGAATTAAAAAGAGTAATATTATGTAATGTGTTAATTATATTCACAGTTGCATTTTTGTTTGGAATTTTTGAATTTTATCAATATAAAAGATATTTCCAAAATTTTAATAATAAATTAGGTATGATTATTAGTCACATTGTCGAGCGATATCCAGATGTCGATAAAAATGAATTGATGAAGATTTTAAATGATGAATATATTATAAATGAAAATTTACTTAAAAAATATGGTATGAATATAACTGATGATTCGATAATATTAAAAAATAAAAAATTATTTATAATTTTTAGTATTTTAAATATTTTTATTTTAATTATTTTATCTTTAATTATTTTTTATGTATTTTTAAGATATAATAATTCTAAAGATAAATCTTTAAATAAAATAACAAAGTATATAGAAGAATTAAATAATAAAAATTATAAATTAGATATTGATGACAATTCTGAAGATGAATTATCAATTTTAAAAAATGAAATATATAAAACTACTGTTATGCTTAAAGAAACTGCTGAAAATTCTATGAATGATAAAATTTATTTAAAAGATTCCCTTTCTGATATATCTCATCAATTAAAGACCCCTCTCGCCTCTATTACAATTATGTTAGATAATATTTTGGATAATCCTGATATGAATTCTACTATTCGTACAGATTTTATAAAAGATATTAAAAGGGAAATTATTAATATTAATTTTTTGGTAAATTCTTTGCTTAAATTATCAAAATTAGATGCTAATTCTATTCATTTTACTAATAAAGAAGAAAATATTGAAGATTTAATAATTAATAGTATAAAAAATGTTTCAATTTTATGTGATTTAAAAAATGTGGAAATAAATGTTATCAGCAATAAATCTGCAAAAATTTTATGTGATATCAAATGGCAAACTGAAGCTATTACAAATATTTTAAAAAATGCCGTTGAACATTCTCGTAATAATTCTTTTATAGATATTACTTATGAAGAAAATAATATCTATTCTCAAATACAAATTAAGGATTATGGGATTGGTATAGAATCTCAAGATTTACCTCATATTTTTGACAGATTTTATAAAGGAAAAAATTCTGCTAATGACAGTATAGGAATTGGGCTTGCATTGGCTAAATCTATAATTGAAAAAAATAATGGATATATTTCTGTAGATTCTCAACTTGATGTTGGTACAATTTTCACAATTAAATATATGAAATAGACTAGAATTAAAAATTCTAGTCTATTTATTTTATTTATATTCTTTTACATCTTGAATTATATTTTTTATAAATTCATCTATATCTTTTGCTCCAATATCTCCTTCTTTTCTTGAACGCACACCCACTGTATTAGAATTCTCTTCTTTTTCTCCTAATACTAACATATATGGTATTTTTTGAAGCTGTGCCTCTCTTATTTTATACCCAATTTTTTCATTTCTATCGTCTACTTCTGCTCTAATATCTGCATCTTGTAATTTTTTTAGTATTTTTTCAGCATATTCTTTCTGTTTATCTGTAATTGGTAATATTTTAACTTGTACTGGTGCAAGCCAAACTGGAAATGCTCCTGCATAATGTTCAATTAATATTCCTATAAATCTTTCTATACTTCCAAATATAACTCTATGAAGCATTACAGGTCTATGCTTTTCTCCATCTTCCCCTATATAATTCAAATCAAATTTTTCTGGCATTTGAAAATCTAACTGTATTGTTCCACATTGCCAACCTCTACCTAATGAATCTCTTATATGGAAATCTATTTTTGGACCATAAAATGCTCCATCTCCTTCATTTAATGCGTAATTTACATTTAACCCTTCTAATGCTTTTTTTAATGTACTTTCAGCTAAGTCCCATAATTCATCTGAACCCATTGAATTTTCAGGCCTTGTTGATAATTCTACAGAATATTCAAATCCAAATATTCCATTATATATTTCATCAATTAATTTGATTAAATTAGTTATTTCTTCTTCAATTTGAGCTGGTGTACAGAATATATGTGCATCATCTTGAGTAAAGCATCTTACCCTAAATAATCCATTTAATTCACCAGATTTTTCGTGTCTATGTACTAGCCCTAATTCCCCTGCTCTTATTGGCAATTCTTTATATGAGTGCATTTCACTTTTATATACAATCATTCCTCCTGGACAATTCATTGGCTTTATACCAAAATCTGTATCATCTATTTTTGTTGTATACATATTTTCTTTATAATGCTCCCAATGTCCTGACCTGTGCCATAATTCTTCATTTAAAATTATTGGTGTTTTTATCTCTACATATCCATTTATTGTATGAATTTTTCTCCAAAAATCTTCTAATATATTTCTAAGTACCATTCCTTTTGGTAAGAAAAATGGAAATCCTGGTCCCTCTGGTGCCATCATAAATAATCCTAATTCTCTTCCTAATTTTTTGTGGTCTCTTTTTTTTGCTTCTTCTATCATATTCAAATATTCTTCTACTTGACTTGCTTTTGGAAAAGATATTGCATATATTCTTTGTAACATTTTATTTTTTTCATTTCCTCTCCAATAAGCACCTGATGTTGATAATAATTTTACAGCTTTTACTTTACCTGTACTCATTAAATGTGGTCCTGCACAAAGGTCTGTAAATTCTCCTTGTTTATAAAATGATATTTCTTCATCTTCTGGTAAATCTTTTATTAATTCAACTTTATATGGTTCATTTTTTTCTTCCATTAATTTTATAGCTTCTGCTCTTGGTAATACAAATTTTTCAATTGGTAAATCTTCTTTTATGATTTTTTTCATTTCTTTTTCAATTTGTTCTTTATCGTCATCTGAAAAATGTTTTTCAACATCAAAATCGTAATAGAATCCTTCATCAATCGATGGTCCTATTGCTAATTTAATATCTGGATTTATTCTTTTTATTGCTTGTGCCATTATATGTGATGTTGTATGCCAATATGCTTTCTTTCCTTCTAAATCACTTTCAAATGTGTGTATTACTAATTCACAGTCATTATTAATTTCATATCTTAAGTCTACTACATTGCCATCTACACTTGCACAGGTTGCAACTCTAGCTAAACCTTCGCTTATTTCTTTGGCTATCTCATATACACTTTTACCTGCTTCTACTTCTTTTACACTACCATCTTTTAATGTAATCTTTACCATTTTTTATCTCCTTCCTTATTCCTATTAAAAGATTTTACTTTATTTTTTTCGATTTGTCAATAATTTAAAGTTATATAGGCTTGAAAAATGCGAAAAATTATAGTATAATGCAAAAGATAATTTGAATGGGAGGAAATAAAATGCTAAGTGCAAATGGAGTAACAATACGTTTTGGTAAAAGAGTTTTATTTGAAGATGTTAATATAAAATTTAGCAAAGGAAATTGTTATGGTATAATAGGAGCAAATGGAGCTGGGAAGTCAACTTTTTTAAAGGTTCTTTCTGGAGAAATTGAACCTAGTAAAGGAGATGTATCATTAGATAAAGGAGAAAGAATATCGGTATTAAAACAAGACCATTTTGCTTTTGAAGAAAATACGGTAATTGATACAGTTATGATGGGAAATAAAGAGCTATATAATATAATGAAGGAAAAAGAGGCTATTTATGCAAAGCCTGATTTTTCAGAAGAAGATGGTATGAAGGCAGCCAAGTTAGAAGAAAGATTTGCCGAACTTGATGGTTGGAATGCAGAGTCAGATGCTGCTATTTTATTGAATGATTTAGGCATAATACCTGATAAACATTATAAGTTTATGAAAGAATTAGAAGCAAAAGAAAAAGTAAAGGTATTATTAGCCCAAGCTTTATTTGGAAATCCAGATATATTATTATTAGATGAGCCTACTAATGACTTGGATTTAAAGAGTATAAATTGGTTACAAGAATTTTTAATAAATTTTGAAAATACTGTAATAGTTGTATCTCACGATAGATATTTTTTGAATAAGGTATGTACTTATATTGCAGATGTTGACTTTGGAAAAATTACTGTATATCCAGGTAATTATGATTTTTGGTATGAATCTAGTCAATTAGCTTTAAAACAAGCAAGAGAACAGAATAAAAAGAAAGAAGATAAAATTAAGGAATTACAGGATTTTATTGCAAGATTTAGTGCAAATGCTTCTAAATCTAAACAAGCAACTTCAAGAAAGAAAACATTGGAGAAAATTCAGTTAGAAGAAATAAAGCCATCAAATAGAAAATATCCTTATATAGATTTTAAGCCAGATAGAGAGCCTGGAAAAGAAATATTACAATTAAAAAATATTTCTAAAACTATAAATGGAGAAAAGATTTTAGATAATGTTTCATTTACTGTAAAGTCTTGTGATAAGATTGCATTTTTAGCTGATAACGAAAATGCCAAAACATTATTATTTCAAATAATAGCTGGAGAAGTTGAGCCTGATAGTGGAGAAATAATATGGGGAAAAACTATTACTCATAGTTATTTTCCTAAAGACAATAATTATCTTTTTGAGACAGATGAAACAATTACTGATTGGTTAAGAAAATATTCAAAAGACCCTGATGAGACTTATGTAAGAAGCTTTCTAGGCAGAATGTTATTTTCTGGAGAAGAAGCATTAAAAAAGGCGAAGGTAATCTCAGGTGGTGAAAAAGTTAGATGTGTACTTTCTAAAATTATGCTTTCTGGTGCTAATTTCTTGATTTTCGACGAGCCAACAAATCATTTAGATATGGAAAGTATAACAGCCTTAAACGAAGGTATGAAAAAGTTTAGTGGCAATATTTTGTTTACTTCGCACGACCACGAATTGACACAAACTGTAGCTAATAGAATAATTGATTTAAAGAAAGACGGCACTTTAATCGATAGAGAAGTAACCTATAATGAATATTTAGGGATTGAATAATTAGCATAGAAAGAGGTAATTTTTAATGGAAAAGATAATAAATAAAATTGCAGAAGAAATAGGTGTAAAAAATACACAAGTTGAAAATGCGGTAAAATTAATTGATGAAGGAAATACAATTCCATTTATTGCTCGTTATAGAAAAGAAGTAACAGGTGGACTTAGTGATGAACAATTAAGAGTTTTAGGAGAACGACTAAATTATTTAAGAAATTTAGAGACAAGAAAAGAAGAAGTAATTAAATCTATAGAAGAGCAAGGCAAGTTAACTGATGAAATATTGCAAAATATTGCTATTGCACAGACTTTAGCAGATGTAGAAGATATTTATAGACCATATAAACAAAAAAAGAAAACAAGGGCTACTGTTGCTAAAGCAAAAGGGTTAGAACCTTTAGCTAATATTATTTTTGAACAAAAGGAAGTAACACCAATTAGAGAAATAGCCAAACAATATATAAATATTGATAAATTATCTGAAGAAGATAGAAAAAATAAAGATAAGGTAGTAAATAATGAAGATGAAGCTATTCAAGGAGCATTAGATATTATTGCGGAAAATATATCTGATAATGCAAATTATAGAAAAAAGATTAAGAAAATTTGTTATAGAGAAGGTATTATTTCAACAAAAGCATCAAAGGATGAGAAATCAAATTATGAAATGTATTATGATTACCAAGAAACTGTTTCAAAAATACCAAGCCATAGGATTCTTGCAATTAATAGGGGCGAAAAAGAGGAGTTTTTGAAGGTAAAAATAGAAAAAAATGAAGAAAAGATTTTAGATATAATACAAAAAGATATACTAAAAGGTGAAACTCAGTTTACAGAGATGTTAAAAGATACTATTTTAGATAGTTTTAAAAGATTAATTGAGCCTTCTATAGATAGAGAGATACGTTCAGATTTAACAGAAAAAGCTGAAGAAAAAGCAATTATTGTATTTGGAAAAAATGCTAAACAATTACTTTTAGGTGCACCTATAAAAGGAAAAACTGTAATGGGATTTGACCCTGCATATAGAACAGGTTGTAAAATAGCTGTAATAGATGAAACTGGAAAAGTGTTAGATATTGCTACTGTATATCCAACAGAGCCACAAAATGATGTAGAAGGAGCTAAAAAGGAATTAATAAGATTAATTCAAAAAGATAATGTTGATATGATTGCAATAGGTAATGGAACAGCATCAAGAGAGTCAGAAATGTTTGTTTCTGATATGATAAAAGACTTAGATAAACAGATAAATTATGCTATTGTAAGTGAGGCAGGAGCATCAGTATATTCTGCATCTAAACTTGCAAGTGAAGAATATCCAGATATAAATGTTTCTATAAGAGGTGCTATATCTATAGCTAGACGTTTACAAGACCCTTTAGCAGAATTAGTAAAAATTGACCCTAAGGCTATTGGTGTTGGACAATATCAACACGATGTTAATCAAAAAAGATTGTCAGAGAGTTTAACAGGAGTTGTAGAAGATGCTGTTAATAAAGTTGGTGTTGATGTAAATACTGCCACACCATCGTTACTTTCTTATGTTTCAGGAATTAATTCTTCTATAGCTAAAAATATTGTTAAGTACAGAGATGAAAATGGAAAGTTAAAAAATAGAAAGCAGTTAATGAAGGTTCCTAAATTAGGAAAGGTAGCTTTTGAACAATGTGCAGGATTTTTAAGAATTATAGATGGAGACAATCCATTAGAAGTAACTGCCGTTCACCCAGAAAGCTATGAGGCAACAGAAAAATTATTGGAGAAATTAGGCTTTAAAAAGGAAGATTTAACGAATAAAGAAAAGGTTATTTCTTTAAGAGAAAGCTTGAAAAGTGTAAATATCTTAGATACAGCTAAAGAATTAAATATTGGAGAAATGACTTTAAAGGATATTATAGATGAATTGTCTAAACCTGGTAGAGACCCAAGAGAAGAAATGCCTAAACCTATTTTAAGACAAGATGTTTTGAAGTTTGAAGATTTAAAAGAAGGAATGATTTTAACAGGAACAGTTAGAAATGTTATAGATTTTGGAGCTTTTGTAGATATTGGAGTAAAATATGATGGGTTAGTTCATATTTCGGAAATTAGTGATAAATTTATTAAAAATCCATCAGATGTAATTTCTGTAGGAGATATTGTAAAAGTAAAAGTTATAAAAATAGATTCTGAACGCAAAAAAGTAGGACTTTCTATGAAAGTATAAAATCTCCCCCTAACACTTTTGTTAGGGGGCTTAATTAATTTTCTTTATATTTTTCCATAATTTCTTTTATTTTATCAAAATCATTTTTTAAGATATCTAAAAATGCATCTGCTATTTGAGGGTCGAATTGAGTTCCTTTATTATCCTCAATTTCTTCAATTACAGTGTTGATAGGTAAAGAGTTTCTATAAACTCTTCGTGAAGTCATTGCATCAAATGCATCTGCAACAGCTGCAATTCTTGCTAAATATGGTATTTCTTCTCCCTTTAGCTTTCCAGGATATCCTTTTCCATCATATCTTTCGTGATGATGTTTAACTATAGGTATTATATCTTTAAAAATTGATGCCGTAGATAGAATGTGAGCACCTATAGATGGATGATTTTTTATTTCTGAATATTCATCATCAGTGAGTTTTGCATTTTTTTGTAATATACTATCTGGTACCCCAATTTTTCCAACATCGTGGAAAAGACCACCAATTTGAAGTAATTTTATATCACTTTCATTTAAGTTTAATTTTTTACCTATTAAAACAGAATATTCTGACACTCTATCTGAGTGACCTCTTGTATATGTATCTTTAGCTTCAACAGTATACCTAATTGTTTGAATGCTTTCTATATATGATTTTTCTAATCTTTCGTAGGTTTTTTCAAGTTCAATATTTATCTTTTTAATTTCTCTCATTTGCTGAACCGATTTAATTCCAGATTCAATTAATAATAGTAATTGGTCAAATTTATTGCTTTTTTCACAATAACCTTGAATATCCAATCTCCTTATTGTTTCTAAAGGTGGAGCTAAATCTTTATGCCCTGTAAGTAAAATTATATATATTTCTTTATCAAACTTACGTATTTCTTCTACCACTTGGTCTCCGTGTAAGGGGGTCATAATAAAGTCTAAAAGTAGTAAATCAAAATGCTCATCTTTTATCATTTGTACAGCTTTTATTGGGTCTGTTTCGCCAGTAAAAGCATATCCAGTTCTTTTTAAGAAAATGGATAAGGAATCTAGAATTCCTACTTCATCATCAACTGCTAATATTTTAAATGATGAATTGTTTTGTATTTCAGTATTATTTTCATTTGTGACATTTCCAATTCTCATAACTTTCCTCCTTATTAACCTACATTATAATAATAAATTATTAAAAAATCAATATTAATTTATTGGAACACTCCGATATTATAAAGGTAAAATAATATAGAATGCTGTACCTTCATTTTCTTTTGTTTCAAATTGGATATCACCTTTAAAGTGAGCTTTTATTGTTGAATATGACATATATAATCCAAGACCAGTTCCGTTTTTTCCTTTAGTAGTAATCATCTCCTTGAATAATTTATCTTTTACTTTGTCTGGCAATCCTGGTCCATAGTCTCTAATTGTAATTATAACATTATTGTCTTTTACATTTGCAATTAATTCAATTACTTGCTCAGGTTTTCCATTATATGCCTGAATTGAATTAGAAATCATATTATTAATAACTTGTACTAAACTATTAATATTTCCTTTTATAGTTAAATTTTCATCTGTTAACATAGAAACATTCAAATATATAACAGCTTGTTTCAATTCGTGTTTCATTAAAATATTTACACGTTTAAATAGTTCACCTATTGTAAAACTAAATTCTTTATCATTTGACAATGTAACTGCTTGACCTTTAACAGCTGTTAAAATATCAGACATATACTCAGTATATGATTGAATTTTTGCTAACCATTCACGCATATCATTAGCAATAGCGTGATAATCATCATTATTAACGACAGGGTTTCCTATAGAAGCATCAAATTCATTAACTAAATCCTTAATACCTTCTGATGCACCAGATATGGACATAATAGGAGATTTTAAGTTGTGTGCTATACCTCCAATTAATTGTCCTAATGATGCAAGTCTTTCTTTTTCCATAAGCATATCTTGATTATTATGTATTTTATTAATATTTTCTTTAGTCATATTCTGAATAGAATTGAAAGACTGTACAAGTTCCCCAACTATATCATCTGAAGTTATTGGCAATTCAGAATATTCTATATTGTCTTTATTTTTCAAGATATTTTTCATACCATTATTTACAATAGTTAAATCTGAATTTATAGACTCAACCATATAAAATAATATAATTAAATTAAATATAAATAGCAAGGCTGATGCTAATAAGAAATATGTAAGTACTGAAGATGAAGCAATTTCATAATGAATTCCTATTATATAATCTTCTCCTTGATAATTAATAGTAGTTATAACTCCCTGTTGGTCTATTGTATATGTTTCATAAACTCTATTATTATTAGATGGCGATAGTGTGTGCATATATTTTAAGAAAAATTCACTTAAAATTTGATTATTAGGTGTAATTATTTCACCATCAGAGTTTTCAATAAAAATGAAGTCGTTTTCATTTAATAAATCCGAGTTTAATTGTTCTTCTAACTGAGACATTAAATCAGAATTATCTGAAATCGAAATATTTTGTAATTCTGACATATAGTATGTATTTAACAAATCACCTTTCTCACTTATTAATCTAGAATAACCAATTAATGATACTAACAAAACAGATACAAGGATGCTAGGAAATATCTGGAATAATAATTTTGTTATAAATGTATTTTTAGATTTTAAAACCTCAGTTGATGCTGAAGATGTTTCTTTTAAAACTGGATAAAATACATTTTTTGATATTATTAGAAAAAGTGAACTTAGCAATGTTGCAAAACTAAATATTAGTATCCCAATTTTAAAAAGTAGTGTAGAAGGGTGACTACCTGTAAGTGCTAGTGTAATTAATACTGTAGATACAAAAATAAACTCTATCATTATATATAATTTAAATGGGTAACGTAAACATATTTTTCTAATTTCCGGAATTTTTGATTTATTTTTTTCTTGAACCCATTTATCTAATTTTCTTAAAGAAACTTTTGCATATACAATGAATAATATAATAACTGCACTAACTATAATTGCAAACTGATAAATATAATATATTTTTGATACTTCTTTATCAAATTGTGTATTTATTGTACCAGGCGGATAGTTCAATAGGTTAGGCAATAGGAAATAAAATAATACTCCTATTGCCAACATAAGAAGTGAAAAATAAATTGATAATTTTGTAGATATTTTACAACGTTTTCTTGTCATAAGTTTCCCTCCTATTTTATAAAATTGACTTTCTGCATATAGCTTAGTATTTTTTGTAGATATTCATCATTAATATCTGGCCAATCAAAGTTCAGATTTCTTAGATATTGACAAGTAATATCATTATTTTGCTTTATTATGTAATTGTAAACTAAATCTTTATCTGCTGTAAAATCATTAATAATTCCAAGTAATTTTTGTTGCTCCTGTTCATCTTTAGAAAGCTCGTCAATTAATTTTGCAAAAGCATCTTTTTCCATAACAGTTATTAAATAATTAGAATCTCCAAAAAATTTTAATAAATGTTCTGTAGATATTAATTTCGGATTATATGTATGGAAAATTCTATTTATATTATTATCAGAAAATATTAAAGTCTTTACCGCTTTTGCCACCGAGTCTACCGGTGAAAATTCCAAATCATTTTTTAATATTGTTTTTGAAATATGTCCTATCTCTATAATTGACTTTAATCTTAAGTAAATAGCATTTTCATTTATATTTTCCTGAAATACTCCATCTGAATATCTACCAGTTAAATCCCCTACTCTATAAATTGTAACGGGTATTCCCTCTGTACTTGCAGATATAACAAGAGATTCCGCAATTAATTTACTTTTAGAATATACATTTTGGTCAAAATTCTGTCCCACATAAAAATTATTTTCAACAAATGGTGCCATATCTTTTTTCTGTTCTAACAAATAATTTCCACATACTGTCATCGTAGAAATATAATGCAAATGAATTTTTCTTCTTCTACAAAATTCAATAACGTGTTTTGTACCTGTAACATTTACTTTTTCAAAAGCAGAATATTTTCCATAATGTTTTACATTAGCAGCTGAATGTATAACAATATCAACTTTGTCTTGAAGATTATTAAAAGTTTGTTTATCTAAATTAAAATATTCTGTTGATAACTCACATTCAACTGTAGCAACGTGCTTTTCAAATAAGTCATCATATTTATTTCCAAAATAGAAATTTAACTTCTTTAAAAGCCTTTCTTTTGGTGTAATATTTTTCTTTGGTCTCATAGTACAATAAATTGTACCAATTTGGCTTGGCGAGTCAAGTAATTGTGCCAATAAATGACACCCAAAGAACCCTGTTGCACCTGTAAGAAGAATATTATATTTCATAAATAAAGGCTTTGCATTAGTGTCTCTGCTAAAATCTTCTACTATTTTATTTAAGTCTTTAAATTTAACTGTATCGAAAGTAGAACGTATAGAGTTTTCTTGTAACAAATTATCGTATAATTCCCTTACTGTAGGATATTTGTACATATCAAAAACCTTCAAATTAAAATTATGATTAAATAATTCCGTAATGATACTTATAATAGTTAAAGAATCTGCACCATAATCGAAAATATTATTATCAATTCCAAATTCTTCTATATTTAATTTTTTCTTAATAGTATCAACTAAAATTTTTTCTACATTATTTCTAGGCTCACTAATGTTAGAATCTTGAATATAAGATATTTCTTGTGTTTGAAGAGCCTTTCTATCTATCTTGCCATTTGGTGTAAATGGTAAAGCTTCCATAATTGTAAATGTATTAGGTATCATATAACTTGGTAAATATTCTAACAAGAATTTTTTTAAATCCATTATATTTATTTTATTCGGATATGATATAAAAGCATTTAAAGTATCTTTTCCATCTACATTTTTTAGAATTACAGCAGATTTCATTAAATTATCATTAGTAAATGAATTGATACATTCTTCTATTTCCCCAAGTTCTATTCTTAAACCGTTTAATTTAACTTGGTAATCAACTCTTCCCTTACATTCTAATGAACCATTATCTCGCCATATTCCTAAATCTCCTGTTTCATACATAATAGAATTATCTTTGAATTTATTTTTTGTATATTTTTCACTTGTTAACTTGTTTTTGTATAAATATCCTTTACCAACTCCATCACCTGCAATATACATTTCCCCCATAAAGTTTTTAGGAACCAACTTTTTGTTTTTGTTTAAAATATATATTTGAGTGTTAGCAATAGGTCTTCCAATACTTATTTTACTTAAATTTGTAACATTGGCTGTAGTAGAAAATATAGTTGTTTCTGATGGTCCATATCCATTGTAAACTGTACAATGAGGAATGATTTCTTTAATTTTGTCGACTAAACTTTTTGGTAGTTGTTCACCAGCTAACATAATATATTTAAGACTAGCCAAATTTTTTGCAGAAGATAAATTTTCTAAATGAAAATTCATTACAGATGGGGTCGTTTGCAAAATTTCTATTTTATTATCTTTTATCAACCTCTCAAGTTTTGAAGTTATTTTTTGTTCATAATAATTTGTAATATATAACCTAAGTCCTCTTGTAAGCGAAATTAATGTTTCAAATATAAATATATCAAACGAAAAAGTTGTAATTGATATAATTTTACGCTGTTTATGAGACGTAAGATATTCTATATTTTGAATCATTGCATTGTAGAAATTTGTTAGGTTTTTCTGTGTAAGAGTAACACCTTTAGGCTCACCAGTAGAGCCAGATGTATATATAATATATGATAAATCATTAGGTTTAGAAATATTTGATAAATTCTCCTTATTATAATCATATATTTCAGAATTATTTAATGTAATATATATAATTTCTTTACAATAATTTACTTTGTTTTGCAAAGATTTTTCTGTTAGTAAGACACTAGCATTACTATTATGCAACATATATTCAATTCTACTATCAGGATATTCTGGAGCAATTGGAATGTAACTTCCACCAGCTTTTAATACAGCTAATATAGCAATAATCATCTCAAAAGAACGATTTTCCAAAATACCCACTATTGTATTGTTAGTAACACCCTTCTCTCTTAAAAGATGTGCTAAACTATTTGCACGCTCATTTAATATTTCATAAGTCATTGTTGCGTGTTCAAATTCCACCGCTATATGCTTTGGATGAAGTCTTACTTGTTCCTCAAAGTATTTTATTATAGGTATATTCATATCATATTCAAGTTCTGTATTATTAAATGTATTAACTAACTCTTCCTTTTCTTCTGGAGTTACTATATCAATTTCTTTTAACATTATATTATCTTTAGATAATACCTGATTTATTATGTTAATAATCCTTTTGTGGATATCATCAATATCTTCTTCTTTAAATAAATTTGTTTTATAATCATAAGCAATGTGTAAATTACCATCATCATTAAAATCAAAAACTTGAATGTCTATATCATTAGCATTACAGCCATTAAATACCCAATTTACAGAATAATTAATTCCTGCCCCCTGATATTGTGCATTAGTAATTTGGTAAGAAAGTAAAATATTATATAAATTTGGTATATTTTTATTTTGAACTCGTAAATATTCTAATAATTGTTGATAAGGATATCTTTGATGCCTTAACATTTGCATAGAATTTCTGGAAACATTTTTTATTAATTCATTAAAAGAAGTTATACCATTAAATTCCATTCTAAATGCTTGAGTAGCAATAAACATTCCTGGCGTATTTTTTTCTTTAAAATTAGTTCTATTTAGTATAGGTGTTCCTATAACAAAATCATTAAGATTTGATATTTCAGATATATATATTCCGAAAATTGCCATAAAAAAGTTATATACAGATATTTTCTTTTCATTACAATATTTTTTTATATCAGCTATAGTTGATGAAGAAAATTCTTTTAAAGTTCTATTAGCTTTAATTAAATTTGTATCTATATGATTATCTGTTATCGGATTGATATGTGCAATTTCAGGTATTGTTTCATAAATATTTTGCCAATATAATTTATCTTTTTGATATTTTTCACTATTAATATATTCTTTTTCACTATTAAGATATTGTTCATAAGAATATGCAGAATCTACAGGCTCATAATTATTATTTTTTAAATCGGAATAAGTTTTTATTATTTCTTTTATAATAAATCCTAAACTCCACGAGTCAGAAATTATATGATGAATATTAATTATAAAACCACCTTGATTGTTGGGAAATTTAAAGATGTGCATATTATACAAATAAGACTCTAATAATGAAAACGGTTTAGAAACAATGTTTTTAGCAATTTGTTTTAATTCTGTTTCATTTTGCACTGAATAATAAATAATATTTGAATTTATTTCATTTGATATATATTGTTTTATATCGTTTTCTTCTTTTTGTAACTTAATTTTAAATATGTCATTTTTGTTTAGTGTTTCTATAATTGCTTTTTCTAATAGTTCAAAATTCAATTCTTCAAATATGGGGATTGTTACACATATATTGTTTATCGTGGTCCCCTGAAAAAATTGCTCGGTAACTAATATACTTTTTTGAGCATTACTTAGTTCGTATATTTTTTCGTTATTCATAATAAAACTCACCCTTTATAATTTATTTACGATTATTATAGAATATTTTACAATAAAATGCAAATTTTTTGTAAAAATTTTATAAAAAGTGCTATAAAACAGCCTTTTTAACCTACAAATTTCGATATTGCACGTTAAAAAATAAAACATTCTTGCTTTATGTTTAAAAAAGCAAAAATTGGAAAAAATAATAAGGGTGATATTTTGAAAGTTTATAAAAGGAAAAGTAAAGCAAAAGGCATAATAATATCAATTATAATAATTATATTATTGAGTGGAATAGGTTATTATTTATATAATATATATCAAAGTATAGAAATTAACGACGAGTATAACGCAGAAAAAACTTCACTTTCCACAGAATTGACACAAACTGTGGAAAACGAAGAAAAAAATAAAGCAAATATTGCAGATGTTATAGAAAAAATCACCAAAAGTGTATGTGGTATCTCAAAGTTAACAGATACTGGAACATCTATATTATCAACAGCAACAGAATCAGAATTAGGACTAGGTACAGGAATTGTAGTTTCAAATAATGGATATATATTAAGTAATGCCCACGTAACTGGAGATAAATATAGTACGTGTTATGTAACTATAGAAGAAGATACATATACAGGTACTGTAGTTTGGGCAGATAGCGACTTAGATTTATCTATTACAAAAATTGATGCACAAAATTTAGAATATGTTACACTCGGTTCATCAAATGATATTAGAGTTGGAGAAACAGTATATGCAATAGGCAATCCTATAGGATATGAATTTAGACAAACTGTTACTTCGGGAATAATAAGTGCTATAAATAGAACAATAAAACTTGAAGAAGATGACAAAGTATCATATATGTCGGATTTAATTCAAACTGATGCAACAATAAATCCTGGAAATAGTGGCGGTCCTTTGATTTATGCGAATGGCGAAGTAATTGGAATAAATTCAGTAAAAATCACTTCCGCTGAAGGAATGGGATTCGCAGTTCCGATAAATGTTGTAAAACCTGTTATAGAGAGATTTATTCAAAATGGAAACTTTGAAGAAGCCACTTTAGGTATATATGTATATGATGAATCTGTATCACAATATTTGAAACTAGGAAATCAATTATCCTCAGGCATTTATGTAGAACAAATAATTAAAAGAGGTTCAGCAGATGGTAGTGGCTTAAAAGAAGGAGATATCATCACAAAAATTGATGATAAAGTTCCTAAAACTGTTAATGATTTAAGAGAATATATTTATTCAAAATCCCCTGGGGATAAAGTTACTCTGCAAGTTACTAGAAATAAAGATGAAAGAACTGTAGAAATTACTTTAGGCAAAAAATAAAACGGTATATTTTACCGTTTTATTTTTAATATATATTATTTTAAATCTTTTAACATTTTTGTCATCTCTAGTATTATTTCCAATTTCTCTGTTGATAATTCAGAAATTTTTTCAGAAACTTCTATCTCCGCTTTTATTCTAGGATTATTTATAAAGTCTTTGTACATTTTGTTTGGGCTAATTCCTAGTATATTCATATATTTAGTTAAAGTTTCCTTGCTAATTCCACCAATTCCTGTTTCAATTCTTGAAACATACTTTTCTGAAATGCCCAATTTTTCTGATAATTCAGCTTGTGTATAACCTGATTTATTTCTATAATGCTTTAAAATTATTCCAAAGACTTTGTCCATTTCAGATTTGACTTCTGAATTCATAAAGTACCTCCCTAAATGTTTTTTTCTTAGTATATCACAATTAACATAATAATAAACTAACTAATAATTAGAATTTGAGTTTTTTATATTATTATAAGTAAATTATATTTAATTTTACCATTCAAAAACATTTCGTTTTTACTAATAAATCATTTGTTAACAATTGAATTTTTCACATAATAAAAAACACTTACTACTTTTGGTAAGTGTTTTTTATTATTATTCAGAAAATAAACTTATTAATTGATATATTGGCATTTTTTGTAAATTTGTATATATCTCCATTGCTTCATCATCAGATAATTTATTAACATCTACGCTTTTTGATGTATCAACCTCTTCTAACTTTCCGTTAATTTCTGTTGAAATATCAACATTTAATGTAACAATTCCTAAATCTGGTACACTTATAGTAAAAACTGCTTTTTTGTTATTCGAATCTACTTCTTCAATTTTTAATGAACCATTTAGAGTTTCTACATTTGCTTTCATATTATTTTCTGTAGTTGATATATTTGCATAAAATTCATAATTATTATCTTCTATTTTATTTATATTTAATTGAACTGAATCTGAATCATTAGAAAAAGCTATTTCCATTTTCTCAAATTTATTTGATAATAAACCTGTTGTATATAAAGAAATTTCTATATCTAAATCTTTATCCTCTGCTTCATTTAACGCATCAACCAACTTTGAAAATGCTTCTTTAACTTTCTCTTTATCATTATAACAATTTAAGAATTCCTCATTATTTTGTAGATTATTTAACATAACTGTACACATTTCTTTTAACTGATTAACAGTCAATTTTAATGTTGATTTTTTCATACCATCAACATCTTCTTGAGAAAAATACTCTTCTTTTAATTGATTATTAATTTCATTTTTTAAAATATCATTTACTTTATCAATTTTTGAATTATCTACATTTGGAATGAACATACTATTTAGTCCATCTGTTATTTCTCCGTTTTCGTCAATAGATGATAAATCTACCTTAAAATATTTATCAAATAAATCATTTACAAATACATACAAATTTTTTGAATCATCACCTGAGTAATATACATTACCTTTTAATAAATCTGCATTTTGATAATCAACATCAAGCCCTATATATTGTGTTTTATTTTTATAGTCTGTTTGACTATTAATTGTAATTTTAGCTGTATTTAAGTAGTCAGCTATTGTTTGATATTGCTCATCTTCTGGCTTTACATTTGTACTTAATTTTACTGTAGAATTTAATGTATCATATTGTTCCTTTGATTGAGCATTATCTATATACTTATTTATTTGACTTGTAAATATATTATTTGCTGATGTTGCAGATTTATAGTAAAAAATTGCTCCTATTAATATTATAACTATAATTAATATAGCAATAATTAATTTTGATTTATTTCCTGTTTTAGTTTGATTTTCATTTTCCATAATTTTCCCCCCTTTTTTAATCCATATTATATCTTTAAATTGTACTTTTGTCAAATCCTAAAAAACTGCATTAAAAAGGTCTAGTATTTTACTAGACCAAATTTATTTTATTTTTCATTATTAAGTGTTTTTCTTTTATAATTTCCTGATATTATTTTAGGTAAATATGTTATAAGTTTATATACAGCTAATTTTATTTTTTTACTCCATAAATAAGATTTCCTTAGCTTTCTAGTAGTACCTATAGCTACAGGTTCATCTTCTAAAACTATTAGTTCATTAGCTAATTTTTCTAATGGAAATATGTAATTTTGATTTTCATTGTTATCCCATTCATCCTTTTCGTTTTTAAAACATAAATTGAATGTTTCACCTTCACCTAATTCAAGTTCAGTTTGAAAACCAAGTTCTGTCTTTTCCATTTCAACTTCATTTACATTATCCCAATTTTCGCCAAAACCATAATGAGCGTAAACTTTTTCACTTTCATCTTGAAAAAATCTACCTGTGTATGAGATTTTAACTTTACTATTTTCTATTAACTTATCTGTGTTAAAAAATATATTTTTTACTAACTCCATAACAATATCTCTCCCTATTTATCTTTTGCTTTTTACATTATAATATTTTTTTTTACAATATTCAATACTTTTTTTGAAAATTTTTCAAAAAATTTTTATATCATTTTTTGAGATTTTATACATATATTGAAAATAGTAAAAATATAGGGTTTATTTTACATAATTGTAAATTTACTCGGGAATTTGACAGTTAGAAAATAAAAAAATGAAGATAAGCACTGATAGTGCTAATTTTTTTTGTCAAATTTTCAG
>CANQRS010000015.1 GCA_947626295.1 uncultured Clostridia bacterium | reverse complement strand
TTTTTGAAATGCCTCCATAGTATAAACAATAACTGGCTTGTCATTTATATTTAGAAATTGTTTTGGAATATCTTGTCCCATCCTTTTTCCTGAACCACCAGCAATTATTATCGCAATTTTCTTCATATTTATCATTCATCCCTTTTTCTTATTTCTTTTTTATATGCTTTAAACTTATGTGTATTTCTTTTTTCTTCTGGTGGTAATTTCATATAATCTCCATAAATAGCTGTTAAATATTTATCATAATCTGCAAATGCTTTATAATTCTTTCCTTCAAATTCTACATTGATTAAATTTTCAAAATATTCTTTTTTCATTCTTTCGTTTGGTCCATATCCCCATACATATACTCCAATATATGGTGAATTAACATTTTCATATTTATGACTTAATTTTACAATTTTGCCTGTTAAGCTCCTTTTGTTTATAGGCATCATAAAAAACTTAACTAAAAATTTAACTATCTTTTTTATAATCCCATTTTTCGCTATTAGAATATACTTATTTTTTTGATTTTTAGTTGCATAAATTTGTCTATAAAAACGCCCTTTTTTGCACCACCTTATAGCCTCCTTATCGTCTATTGGAAAGCTATCTGCTGGAAAAATATCTATCCACAAACACTCTTCTTCTATATAGCCATCATATTTTACTACATATTCAGAATTACATACTTTACAAAACGGATAGCTTGAATTTCCTAATTCATAAGATAAAGCTTCAAACTTTGTTTCTAATGTACTATCTCTAAAAATTTCCATTAGTTTATTATAATCTTCCCTTGGTAACATAATATCAATATCATCATCCCACGGAATAAAACCCTTATGCCTTATCGCTCCTATCAATGTTCCACCACATAATGAGTATTTAAGATTATTTTCATCTAATATTTTTACCACAAAATCTAATATTTCTTGTTCTTCTTTTTTTATTTGTTGACTTGATAAATATTTCATATTTTCTCCTTATATATTTCGAGTTATAATTCTTTTAGATATTTTTGTGCCACTACATCCCAACTATATTTTTCTTCTATTATTTTTCTAGCTTTTTTTACAATATTCTCTCTTTCTTTTTCATTAAAAATTTTATCTCTTAAAATCTTTTCAAAACTTTCTTGGTCTTTATATACAAAAATTAAATCCTTCAAATCCTCAAATTCTGTTATCTCTGTTTTTCCATACATTATTACTGGTATCCCAGATGCCATCGCTTCTATAATAACTAATCCGAAAGATTCTAATACTGATGGAAATATGAAAGCTATAGAATTGTTATAATACTTGGCTAGATTCTCTCCTGGTGCTATTTCTCCAACATATTCAACTTGATTTTCTATATTATTTTTTTCCACATATTGTTGAATTTTTTCTTGATATGCTTCTTCTATTATTCCTCCTGCATAAATATATCTAACCTTCTTATTCTCTTTCATCAAATTTTTTAATGTTTGTATTGCCGTCAACTGATTTTTTCTTTCACATACTGAACCTGACTGAAAAAAGTTTATATTTTCGGACTCATTCATTCTTGGTTTATATATCTCTGTATTAACTCCATTTTTAATTTTTACAATTTTTCCTTCATTAATCTTTAACTGCTTTATAAAATGTTCTTTTGTTTTATCATTTAATACAAATACTTTGTCAGCTTTTTTCACACAGTCAACTTCTTGAAAATATCTCTTTTTTATTGAAGTTTCAATTTTTTCCCATTCAGCATTCCAAATATAACTATGTACTGTATAGCATATTTTGGATTTCCTTTTAATTTTCTTTGGAACTAACTTTGAAAAAAAGAACATATTATACTGATTATGAAAATGTATTACTATTTCTTCTTTTGATTTTTTTATTTCTTTTTTTAAGGCATAAGCTAATTTTACCGAATATATAACTCTTTTTAATTTGTGTAATAAGCCAAGTGATACATCTTTTTTCCTAAAAAATTTTGGTATATATATTTCTTTTATTTTTAAATTTGTATCTTGTCGATTTTCATCTTTAATATCAAATATCTCATAATTAATATTGTTCTTATCAAATACTTTTGCTAATTCTTCTATTACTATTTCTGTTGCTGCTCCCATTTTTGCAGGTATAGATGTATATCCCGTTCCAACTTCTATAATTTTCATATTAGCCCCTTTCAAACCTTTTCTCTTAACTCCATTATTTTTTCATAATAACTATCTAAAGTTTCTACTTCTTTCTTTTTACAATTTTCCGAAAATTCTCTTAATTTCTCAGGTTCATTCCATAAACTTAAAATCTTATTTTTTAAATCTTCCGCATTTCTTTTTTCAAAAATTAATCCTGTTTTATTTTCTTCTATTAATTCTGGGATTCCACCCATATTACTTCCTATAACAGGTGTTCCATACATCTGTGATTCTATTACAGAAAATGGGCAATTCTCATACCATTCTGATGGATAAATACTTATTTTTGCTTTTGAAATTAATTCTTTTAATTCATCGCCTGTTTTAAATCCTACATATTTAATATTAGGATATTTTTGTAATTCATTTTCCATTGGACCATATCCTGCAAATACAAACTGGATTTCTTTTAAGTCTTTTACGACTTTTAATAATGTTTCAATCCCTTTGTCTTTGCATATCTTTCCAAAATAAATAATATAGTCTTCTTTTTTGCAATTTATTTTCTCTGTTTTTTCAACAAAGTTATGTATTGCAACAGTTTTCCCCTTAAACTCTTTTTGTGTATCTAGCTTTTTTTTCATAAATTCACTAGGACAAATTACACTATCCACTACATCGTAAACTTTTCTTTTTCTCCAATAAATTGCATCTATTGTTCCTATTAAACTTTTTAGTTTAGAATTTTTTAAACACTTTGTTTTGTAGCAATTCCAATAATTTCCTTCTAAACATTTTTCACATATATTTATATTTGAATCAAATAACCCGTGACTAGGGCATATTAATTGATAGTCGTGTGCAACATAAAATAATTTTACATTTTTATTTTTTTCCTTATATTCTTTAATCGCCAATATAATTGATGGTGTAATATGATATTCTATATTATTTAGCATAATTAAATCGGGTTCATATATTTTTAATAATTTTTTCATTTTTCTTTTAGCTTCATTTGAATAAATCAGTTTGTGAACATTTAATATACTTTTTATGTTGTTTTTTGATAAATTCAATTCACTTATATATAAATTTGTTCTATTACTTAATGTATTTTTTTCATTTTTTAAGCCAAAATACTCGACTTCACAACCTTTACTTTTTAAATATTCCCCTAGTTTTATTACATAAGTTTCCGCGCCACCTTTAGGATATAAAAATTTATTGACTAATAGAATTTTCAATTTTATTAACTCCTTTATGTTGTAATGCTTCATATAGTTTTTTCGTTTTATTTGCAATTTCATTCCAATTATATTTTTCTAATATAAATTTCGATATTTCTTCTTTTTTCTCATTGTTTTCCTTTTTCAAACACATCTTTAATTTTTCTTTTAAATCTTCTACATTTGATTTTTTAAAAGTATTACCATATTTTTCTATTACTTGTTTATTTTCTTCAATATCACTTACTAAACAATTACAACCATAACTCATAGCTTCTAACAATGAAAGTGGCATTCCTTCTACATCACTTGGCAAACAATATAAATAACAATTACTATATAATTCTTCTAATTCTTTTCCCTGTACAAATCCTGTCATAATTATACGTTTATCTTCATCTACTTTTTTCTTTATTTCTTCTAAATAAGTGTTAGTGTGGCTTGCTCCTCCCGCTATCACTAATTTTTTATCTGTCTCAATTTGTTTAAATGCATCAATTAAATAATGCAATCCTTTTTCCGGTACAATCCTTGCTAAAAACAATATATATTCATCTTTATTTAAGTTATATTTTTCTTTGATTATTTTAGCTTCTCTTACTGTGGGTTTATTTACTCCATTTGGAATAAAGTGAGTATCTCTATTATATGTAGCTTTAAAATATCTCTGTACACCTTTTGAAAGTACTATTATTTCATCTGCATATTTAACTGCCATTTTTTCTCCAAATTTTATATATTTTGTAGCAAATCCTCCCCATTTAGAACGTTGCCAATCTATTCCGTGGATTGTTACAACGATTTTTTTCTTGAATAAATGTGGTATCCAAAGCATTGCAGATGGACCTTCAGCGTGATAATGTAATACATCATATTTTCCAAATAAAGCTCTTATACTCGCAAAAAATGAATATATTAATGCATCTACCCCTTTTTTATTTATCGTTGGTATTGTAATTATATTAACACCTTTATATTTTTTTATTTTACCCTTATGTTTGTCTACTCGTTTATCTTGTACATTTTTTCCTCTCCTGTTATATACATCTACTTTATATCCTTTCTGTACAAGTCTTGTTGCGAGTTCTTCTACTACAATTTCTACTCCTCCCTCTCTCGACGGGATTCTTTTATGCCCTATCATTGCTATTTTCATTTTATTTCACATTTCCTTATTTTTATTTTCTCATCTGATTTGCAATATCTGCATTTACGATTTCTTCTCCTGTCTTATGTTTTAATTGCTCCATAGAAGCCTCTGATAATCCATTGTTTACCTTAGTATGCATATCACAAGTAGAACATCTATCTAATTCTTCTTTACTTACTTTTCCATCTCTATAATCTCTAACTATTTTGTTTTCAAACATAGAATATTTTTGTTTTTTATAAAATCTTAAAAATTTATGTTTTATTACCCACAATGTTGGAACCCATATATATTTATGCATTGCTGGACTAACTGAACCTATCATCCAACATTGTCTATCACAATGCCTTACTTTCTCTCTAACTTTTTCAGCTTGCTCTGACTTCCATAATTCTTCCCAACTTTGCTCATTCAAATTTCCCATAACTTCTTTGTCTTTTGTTCCATTACAAGGCATAACATCACCGTATGGGTCTATAAAAAATGTGTCAAATGCCATATCGCAAGGTAATAATCTTTTTTGCCCAAATATGTAATTTATTAATCCATAATTAAAATATGCCCTAAACCACTTTTTAGGTGAATTTGATTTTAATAGTTCATTTATTAAATTTTCAAATTCTTTTCCTACCATCATTCTATCTTTTATAATATTTTTGGCTTCTACAAAATAAAAACTATTATGTAATGACGCTGTTGCAAATTCCATATTTAATTCGTTTGATAAGTTGTATAAAGCGACCAAATCTTTTGCATTGGCATCTTGTACTGTCATTCCAAATCCAACATCTGGGTGCTTCATTTCTACTAATTTTTTTAATGTTGAATATCCTCTATTAAAGCCATCTTCTAATCCTCTAATTTTATTGTTTGTTTCTTCTAATCCTTCTATTGATATCCTTATCCCAACATTTGGAAATTCTTCGCATAGTTTTATTATTCTATCTGTAAAAAAGCCATTTGTTGAAATTACTATTCTATCTGACTTTTTATATAATTCTCTAACTATATCTGGTAAATCTTCTCTTATAAAAGGCTCTCCTCCAGTTATATTGGTAAAATACATATTAGGTAATTTTTTTATTGTTTCTAAGCTTATTTCTTCTTCTGGTCTTGATGGTGCCTTATATCTATTACACATAGTACATCTTGCATTACAACGATATGTAACTATGACTGTTCCATTTAATTTTTTCATTATACATATTTCCTTTCGTTATATTGCTCCTTCTTTTTTTATAATCACTATAAAAGTTTTCATTAAAATCTTTATATCAAGCAAAAAAGATTTATTTTCAATATAGTATTTTTCTAAATTTAATCTATCTTGAAATGTTGTTCCACTTCTTCCGCTTATCTGCCAAAGTCCTGTTATTCCCGGTTTGCATTTTACAATTTTGTCATAATATATTCCCATATCTTCTTTTTCTTTTGGTAAATATGGTCGAGGTCCAACTAAACTCATTTCACCTTTTAGTACATTTATAAATTGAGGTATCTCATCTAAACTAGTTTTCCTTAAAAATAAACCTAATTTTGTAACCCTTGGGTCTTTTTTTAATTTTTTATTTCTATCATATTCTCTTCTTGCCTCTTTATTCTCCTCTAAGTATTTTTCTAATCTCTCATCTGCATTCATAACCATTGAACGATATTTATACATTCTAAATAATTTGCCGTTCTTCCCTATTCTTAATTGCTCATAAAAAATAGGTCCATCATCTTCTTTGAAAATCTTTCTAGCTATGTAAATTCCAATTGTTAAAGGAACTAGTAAGGTCACTCCTATTATTCCCACAACAATATCAACAGACCTTTTTACTATCTTTACAAAAATTTTATTTTTTCGTTTTTCAATTACTCCTTTTCCTGTTGTTTGTAATGCCGTAATTTCAGCTTCTTGAACACTCACTTCAAACATTCCCCCTTTTAGTAGTTTTTCCCCTTCCTACTAAAATTTAAAATTAATATTAAAGTACTTTTACTATTTTTATATTATTTGATTTGTTAGTTTTAATTCGTTTAAAATTTCGCGTAAAGACGTAAACTTCACAAAATCGTTTTTATTATACCAAAAATTTTTTTTTATTTCAATAGTTTTCGACTATTTTTTCAAAAGCAGTATTTCCCATTACTTTTGTAAGCAATACTATACTTGCGACACCAAAGCTCTGACAGTAGACTTGTATTGCTCCTGTTCAAACAAATTTATTAATTACATAATAAAAAGATTTTTTCCAACAAAAATACTTGAATTTCTTTTCATTTTGGTATAGTATATTGTTAAATGTTTTTATTGGATAAAATATACCTTGAGAAAGGATTGATAAAAATGGCAAAAGAAAATAAAGAAAAAAAGAGTTCAGAAGAAAAAAATCTAAAAGAATCTGTATTAGAAACTGCAAAAAAAGTTAAAACTTTAATAAAAAAAGAAGCTAGTAAGAAAAATGATGTAGATAAAACTAAAAAAACTACTACTAAAGCTAAAGATGATGATAAAACAGAAAAAGAAGAAAAAGCAGCTCCAAAGACTACAACTGCTAAAAAGGAAAAAGCTGCAACAAAAGAAACAAAGTCTTCATCTTCTACTACAAAGCCACGTTCAACTACAGCTAAGAAAAAAACTACTACTACCAAGGAAGATAAAAAGGAAACAAAATCTACATCATCTTCAAAAAAATCTACAACAACTAAAAAGACAGCAGCTTCTACTAAAAAAGCGTCTACAAAAAAAGAAAAATCTGTACAGACTCAAGAATTTCAAAATGAATATTATGATTTACCTTCATATTATAATCACACGGTTGTAACAATATTATCTCAAACGCCTACAAATTTGTTCGTTTACTGGGAAATATCTGAAGAAGATAGAAACAATTACAAAAAAACTTACGGCGAAAATTTCTTTGAAGTTACTAAACCTATACTTATAGTATATAACGATACATTAAATTATTCATTTGAAATAGATATAAATGATTTTGCTAATAGTTGGTATATACACTTAAATGATAGCAAGTGCAAATATCACGTTGAATTAGGTCGAAAACCTTTGCCTATAGCAAATCAGCAAATACCTACTAATGAAGATTCTACACCAAAATATCAATATATACCATATTATGTTTATGTTTCTTCTTCAAATCCAATGACTATGCCAAATAATAAAATTCTATATAATTTTGAACAAAAGACTGTCACATATAGAAATGTTAAAACTGGTCAAACAACAGAAAAAGATATTGGTCAATTCAAGTTTATTACAAACTTTGGTGTTATTACTCTTAGCGAATTATACAAATATCTATTTCCTAATGATAATATCGAAACTGACGATTTCTTCTCTGGAAATCCTTCTTCTGGCTTTACTTCATCTCGAAGTTTATCATCACGTTTCAACTAAAATACGTTTTTACCTTGAAAGGAATGAAATAATATGCAAAAAAAAGGATACTTAAGCTTTGTATTACACGCCCATCTTCCATTTATTCATCACCCCGAAAGTGATGATTATTTAGAAGAATCTTGGTTATATGAAGCTATTTCAGAAACATATATACCATTATTGCAAAACTTTCAAAAATTAGTAGATGAGGGAGTAAAATTCAAAATCACAATGACTATGACACCTCCCCTTCTTTCAATGCTTGATAGTGAGTTATTACAAAAAAAATATATTAATTATTTAAATGAACATATTGAGCTTAGCAAAAAAGAGATTGAAAGAACTAAAGATAATGAGAGAATAAATAGACTTTCTAAATATTATTTTGATAGATATTCTAATGATTTACATTGGTTTAAAGATATATATAATTGTAATATAATTACTGGATTTAAACATTTTCAAGATTTGGGAGTATTAGAAATTATTACTTGTGGTGCAACTCACGGATACTTTCCAATTCTTTATGTTAATGAAAAGACTGTTAGAGCCCAAATTGCAGTTGGAGTTCAAACTTATGAAAAATATTTCGGTAGAAAACCTCGTGGTATATGGTTGCCAGAATGTGGCTATATTCCCGAAGCTGATAAATATTTAAGGGAATTTGGTATTGATTATGCTATTGTTGAAACACACGGTGTTTTGTATGCAAATCCAGCTCCTATATATGGGACTTTGGCTCCTATAGTTTCTCCTAGAGGCTTTACAGTATTTGGTAGAGATTTAGAGTCTTCTAGGCAAGTTTGGAGTTCTATAAATGGCTATCCTGGAGATTTCAATTATCGTGAATTTTATCGCGATATCGGTTACGAGGCTGATTATGATTATATAAAACCTTATATTGCTCACGATGGAGTTAGGGTAAATACTGGTATTAAATATCACAGAATTACTGGAAAGACTGAAAATAAAGATATATATGATGTTCAATGGGCAAAAGATTCTGCCGAAAGACAAGCTGGGCACTTTTTAGATTGTAGAACAGCCCAAATAAATAATGCTAGTAAATATATGGATAAACCTCCTATCGTTCTTTGCCCTTATGATGCAGAGCTTTACGGTCATTGGTGGTATGAAGGTCCATATTGGTTGTATATTTTGTTTAAAAAAATATATTATGATGAATGTAATTTTGAATTAATTACTCCTTCAGAGTATATTGATAGATATCCAGAAATTCAACAATGTGAACCTTGTCGTTCTAGTTGGGGTGCAAATGGATATAGTGAAGTTTGGCTTAATCAATCTAATGATTATGCTCATAAACATTTACATTTTGCAGGAAATCGTATGTGTGAGGTTGCTTACGAGTTTCGCGATACGACTGATAAGTTAAAGATAGAAGCATTAAATCAAATGGCTAGAGAGTTACTTCTTGCTCAAAGTAGTGATTGGCTATTTATTATTACTAATGGTACTATGGTGGATTATGCTAAAAAGCGTATTAAAGACCATATTGGTAGATTTACTAAATTATATAGCCAAGTAAAACATAATAATATTGATAAAGAGTTCTTAAAGGATATTCAGCTAAAGGATGCTATATTTCCTGATATTGATTATCATCTTTATAGTTAAAAAAAGTAAATTTTATTTTTGTTAAAATAAAATTTACTTTTTTATTATGCTTATATATTTACTTTTTCTTCTATCCATTGTTTTAATTCTGATATTGGCATTCTTATTTGCTCCATTGTGTCTCTGTCTCTAATTGTTACTGTATCGTCATTTAATGTGTCAAAGTCAATAGTTATACAATATGGTGTTCCTATTTCGTCTTCTCTTCTATATCTTTTTCCTATAGAACCTGTTTCATCATAATCACACATAAACATTTTTGATAATTTATCATATACTTCTATTGCTTTTTCTGATAATTTTTTTGATAATGGTAATACCGCAACTTTATATGGTGCAATCGCTGGGTGTAAATGCATTACTGTTCTTGTGTCATTTTCTGCAATTTCTTCTTCTTCATAAGCATCACATAATGCCATTAACATTAATCTATCAACACCAACTGATGGCTCTATTACAAATGGTACATATTTTTCTCCTGTTTCTGGGTCTAAATATGTTAAGTCTTGTTTTGTTGCTTCTATGTGTCTTGATAAATCATAATTTGTTCTGTCTGCAATTCCCCATACTTCTCCCCATCCAAATGGGAATTTATATTCTAAGTCTGATGTTGCATTACTATAAAATGATAGTTCTTCTTTTGAATGGTCTCTAAATCTAATATTATTTTCGTCTATTCCTAAATTTAATACAAATTCTTTACAGTAGTCTTTCCAATATTGATGCCATTCTAAATCTGTTCCAGGTTTACAGAAAAATTCTATTTCCATTTGCTCAAATTCTCTAGTTCTAAATATAAAGTTTCCTGGTGTTATTTCGTTTCTAAATGCTTTACCTTGTTGGCATATTCCCATTGGTAATTTTCTTCTTGTTGTTCTTAATACATTTTTAAAGTTTACGAAAATTCCTTGTGCTGTTTCTGGTCTTAAATATATTTCTGATTTTGCATCTTCTGTTGTTCCTTGGAATGTTTTAAACATTAAATTGAATTTTCTTATTGCTGTAAAATTCAATTTTCCACAATTAGGGCATACTATATTATTATCATTTATATATTTTACTGTTTCTTCATCACTCCAGCCATCTGCTATAACATCTTTTGAATGTTGAGCGGCCCATTCTTCTATTAATTTGTCTGCTCTGTGTCTTGTTTTACATTCTTTGCAGTCTATTAATGGGTCTGCAAATGTGCTTACGTGCCCTGTTGTTACCCATACTTCTGGATTCATTAATATTGCACAGTCTATACCTACATTATATCTATTTTCCTGTACCATTTTTTTCATCCATACTTTTTTTATGTTATTTTTTAATTCTACTCCTAATGGTCCATAATCCCAAGTATTTGCTAATCCTCCATAGATTTCTGAACCTGGGTAAACATACCCTCTATTTTTGCAAAGATTTACAAGTTTTTCCATTGTTTCAACCATTTTGTTTCCTCTTTTCAAAGTATATATTATTATATTTATGGCAGGGGTAGAAGGACTCGAACCCTCACAGGCGGTTTTGGAGACCGATGTGCTACCATTGACACTATACCCCTATTTCCAATCACTTTTATATAATAGCACAGAAATGCTTTTTTGACAATACTTTTATTGAAATTTTTTAATAACAATTTTATAAAAAGCTATGCTTTTACTCACATAGCTTTTTTATTTCTTCATCATTTTTAAGTCTTTCGCTAATATAATGATATGCAATTTTGTTTTGATTAATTGCAATTTTTGCAATTTCTTCATCATCTCTAAGTCTAAAGCTTGCATATTTTATGATTATACCTTTGTTTGAAACAGCAGTTTTTACAACCTCATAATCATCTCTTAATTTTTCACTTGCAAAGTATAAAGTTTGCCCATAAGTTTTTACACTTTCCATTATAAGCTCTCTATCTTTTTTTAGCCTTTCCGAAGCATAATATGCTGTCCACGGTGCTTTGTTTATAGCAAATAACATTATTTCTTTATTATCTTTTATTCTATCACTTGCAAATTCTATTGCTTCTGCATCATTTTCCAATGCCTTTTTTACTACATCTTCATCATCTCTAAATTCCTCTGAGACTTTCTCCAAAAGTTTTCCTTGATTTGCCACAAATTTTATTGCATCTTCTTTACTACTAATCTCTGATGTTTCCATTTTACACCTCTACTTTTCACTATTATATAATTGTTTATAAATATCAAAATCTCGCAAAATTTTTCTTACATAATTATTAGTTTCCATATATGGTACATTTTCTACATTTGAACCATCTTTCTTTAAAGTTCCTTTTTCTATCCAAGAATCTACTTTTCCAATTCCCGCATTATATGCAACTAGTGCAAGTTCTATGTTTTTATATTTATCTATTAAAGAAGCTATATATTTTACTCCTAAATTTATATTTATTTCTGGAGACCATATATCACTTTCATTTATATCCAAATCTATACTCCTCGCTACATCATAAGCAGTTGTATCCATTAATTGCATAAGCCCTTTCGCTCCTTTGTTTGATGTAGCCTCTTTTTTAAAATTACTTTCTGCTTTTATTATAGAATAAACTAAATATTTATCTACATTGTACTTTTTACTATATTTATCCACATATTCTTCATATTGTGTTACATAAATCTTTTGTAAAATCGGAGTTCTAAACTTACACATTATAAAAAATATTATAGAAATAATTATTACGATTACTATTAATATTCTTACTTTTTTCAATATTTCTCCCCACTTTATAACTTATTTACAATCATACCAGTTATCCGCTTCTGAAACCTCAATTACCAATGGAACTTTTAAACTAACTGCATTTTCCATACATTCTTTTAAAATTTCCTTTATCTCTTGGCTTTCTTCAATAGGTGCTTCTATCATAACTTCATCGTGAACCTGCAATATAATTTTTGATTTTAATTGCCTTTTTTTAATTTCTTCTGCTATCCTTATCATAGCTATTTTCATAATATCTGCTGCTGTTCCTTGAACAGGAGTGTTCATTGCCGCACGTTCACCAAACTGTCTAACCATATAATTTGAAGATGTAAGTTCTTTAATTTCTCTTTTTCTTTTAAATAAAGTTTCTGTATATCCTTTTTCTTTAGCAATTTCTACAGATTTGTTCATAAAACTTTTTACACCCGAATATTCGGATAAATACTGTTCTATATACTGTTTTGCTATTTTTCTTCCAATACCCAACTGCTCTCCTAATCCAAAATCACTTATACCATAAACTATTCCAAAATTAACAGCTTTAGCACTTTCTCTTTGTTCTTTTGTAACTTCTTCTTGTGAAATTCCAAAAACCTTGGAAGCTGCTTGCTTATGAATATCTTCTCCTTTTTTAAATGCTTCTATCATATGTTCATCTTCTGATAAGTGTGCCAACACTCTAAGTTCAATTTGCGAATAGTCTGCATCAATATATACTTTTCCCGCTTCCGGCTTAAATACCTTTCTTAAACGTTTACCAAATTCAATTCTTGTTGGTATATTTTGAAGATTAGGCTCAGTCGAACTTATTCTACCAGTTGCTGTAATTGTTTGATGGAAAAATGAATGTATCCTTTTTGTTTTTGGATTTATATATGGCTTTAAGCCCTCTACAAAAGTAGAATTTAATTTTGTTAATAATCTATAATCCAATATTTTCTGAATTATTGGGTGTTCACTTTTTAACTTTTCTAAAACATCTACATCTGTAGAATATCCATTTTTTGTTTTCTTTATGACTGTTAAATTTAATTTTTCAAATAAAATCTCTCCTAATTGTTTTGTTGACTTTATATTAAATTTTTCACCAGCCATATCATAAATTTCTTCTGTTAATGAATCTATTCCCTCTTGCAAATTTCTTCCAAACTCTTCTAACTCTGCTTTTTCTACATACATTCCATTCCATTGCATATCACCTAATATTTTAATTGTTGGCATATCTATATTTTCAAACAATTCCAATTCTTCATTTTCCTTTAATGCCTTTTTCATTATTTCTGATAATCTTAGAACTGAATATGCATACATTGCTTGTCTATATATATGTTCTTCATTTTCATCTTCATTATTTCCAAATAAAGTCATTTGCTCTGACTGTTTCTCAATCCCTTGAGTTTGTAAGTATTTATCAATATCTATTCCTAGATAATCTTTTATTAGTTTATCAATAGGATATTTTCCGTCAACAGAATGTAACACATAAGCCGCAACCGAAACGTCAAATTTCATATTTTTAATTTCGATTCCAATCTCTTTTAAAAGTATATATGTGTAATTCATCTCAAAACCGTATTTTTCAATTTTTTCATTTTCAAATATATTTTTCAAGAATTGTACCTCAGGATTATCTACATAATATACCACTTTTTTTTCTGTATCAAATATACTTATAGATATGATTTTTTGTTTTAAAATTTTTTCTTCACTCTTATCTTCCTCTGTTCCAAAAAAGTATATACATTTCCCCAATTTCTTAATTCTTGCTTCTATATTTTTAGTAGTTTCATCTTTAACAACTGTAAAATTATCTTTTATTCCTTTTATTTGCTCTTTTATTTCATCATCTTCTAAGTTAAATCTTTCTATATATCTTTTAAAATCCAATTCTCTAAAAATTTCTAAAACCTTTTTTCTATCCCATTCTTTTACCTGTAAGTCCTCCAAAGTTTCTTCTAAAGGGACTTTTGTATCAATAGTTCCCAACTCTCTTGATAAAAATGCAAGCTCCTTATTATCAATTATATTTTGTCTCATTTTTCCCTTTAAATCATCTGTTCCTTCTTCTATTGCTTTATATAATTCCTCTAATGTTTTATATTTTTTTATAAGAGTAATTGCTGTTTTAGGTCCTATTCCCGGAACGCCCGGTATATTGTCTGAGCTATCTCCTTGTAGCCCTTTTACTTCTATCAATTTTGTTGGATTTAATCCATATTCTTTTCTTACTTTTTCTTTATCATAGTCCTCTGTCTCTGTTTTTCCTGCCTTTGTCCTTGGAATCCTTACCTTTATTCTTTCTGATGTAAGTTGAAATGTATCTCTATCCCCAGAAAGAATTACAACCTCTGTATGCCTTCTCGCTGCATACTTTGCAAGTGTTCCAAGTATATCATCTCCCTCATATCCTGCTTTTTCTACAATAGCAATATTCATTGCCCCTAATACTTCTTTTATTAGTGGCATCTGCTCTGCAAGTTCATTAGGCATTCCGTGTCTATTTGCCTTATATTGTTCATACATTTCGTGTCTATGAGTCTTTGCCCTTAAATCAAAGGTTACAGCCATATACTTAGGTTCAACATCTTCTATTATTTTGAACATTATAGCTAAAAAGCCATATACCGCATTTGTATATTTTCCATCTTTTGTTGTTAATACTCTATTACCTGCAATTCCATAAAAAGCTCTATTCATTATACTGTTTCCATCTATTAATAGTAATTTTTCCAATTTTAATTCCCCCTAATCTCTCTTTCATAAATATCAAAAATATGTACTTCTCCGCTTTTTTCAAAATTTTTTTCTACATAGTCTGTAACTTGCTGTGGATGTTGCCAATTTTTTAAATATTTACTTTTTCTTATTAAGTACACTGCATTTTCTTCCGTTTTTATTCTTTCTACTATTCCCTGCTCATCTTTAACTCCTATATTTCCTTTTAGCAACATATCATAATCTTTATTGTATGTATCTAATGGTATCATATATAATGCCGCTTCCGCATCTAATATGTACACATTTTTTCCTTGTGCTCTTTTTTCTTTTATTACATCTCCAACTTTACATATTGCTGTTTTCATTTCTTTATCTTCCATTATACCGTAAAAGTGTTGTAATTCTGTTTCTTTTTCTCCTAATACCCATTGCTTCATATTAGGCATACAATTTGATATTCTGTATATACATAGTCCTACTACTACACCACATATAATACTGTATAATATTTGGGATATCATCTTATTTTTTTCAGCACATTTTAAATACACTTGATTTAGCATATAAGCAATACCAATTATGGTTATCAAACTTCCTACTTTAAAATGTACTTCATCTGTTATTGGAAATGCTACAACAAAGGTTGATACTGCATAAGCAAATAATATTAATATTTTATTATCTTTATTACGTATTGATTTTATAAACATTATTATCAAAGCTATAGGTATAACTATTGCTAAGACTTTTTGTCTTTTATAAAATATTTTATATGGTATTTTATTTTCAAAAGTTCCAATTCCCATTATTGCATAATCTACAAAATCCTTTAATGCTCCATTTACTGCCAAATATATTATAAGAAATACAACTGGTATAATTACACCCGCTATTCTTATTGCCGCAATTTTTATAAATTCTTTAAATTCTTCTTTGCTCCTTACTGCTAATATTTTATATCCAATAGTTGCTAAAGCTATACATATTCCTGTAGTTTGTTTAAATAATATTGTAACTCCTGCAATTATTCCTATTATTAAATCTTTTTTAGGCTCATATATTAATGTTTTTTCTTTTGTGTTTTTTAATTCTATAAATGTTATTATTAACGCAATTAATAAATTTGCGTAATTATAATCCATACTTAATATTTGATTAAATATATATGTAACTATAAGTGTAGCTATAATTGAAATTTTTCTATCTTTTGTTAATAATTCTAATATTTTATAACACATAAAAAATATTGTAGTAATTAATATTGTTTCTACTAGTCTCATTATTATTAATTCATTTCCAAATATTTTTAAAAATACTGCACTTATCATTGGAAGTAATGGCGTTGTTACCATATTAAAATCTTTATATGGTATCAATCCATCTGCCATATTCCTAGCGAAATTGTAATTCCACAATTCATCTAAATTGCCTAAAGTCTTTGACATTACATTTGATATTACAATAAATAATAATATTATTATTAATCCAATATCTAAAATTCTTTTCTTATTCATTTTGTTTTCTTTTCTACTCCTTTATCCTATTTATTATTTCTTTGCATTTATTGTATATAAATATCTCTTCTTTACACTTTAAATTTCTATTTTCCATTACAATATTTCCATTAATTATAGTAGTTTCTACATTGCTTCCTTTTGCATTATACACTATATCTGAAATTATATCATTTACCGGTTGCATTTGCTCACTTTCCATATCTATAATTATTAAATCCGCTTTTTTATTTTCCTCTATACTTCCTATTTCATTTTCTAATCCTAGTGCTTTTGCTCCATTTATTGTTGCCATCTTCATTGCTTCATAAGCTGGCATATATACTGCATCTTCATTTACTCCTTTTTGTAATAATGCCGTATATTTCATTGTTTCAAACATATCTAAATTGCTCCCACTTCCTTGACCATCTGTTCCAAGTGATACATTTATATTTTCTTCTACCATTTTTTGAATTTTTGCTATTCCACACCCTAACTTTAAATTACTTACTGGACAATGAGAAACTGAAATATTTTTGTATTTTCCTAATCTTTTTATTTCCTCATCAGTTAATTTTACTGAATGTGCTAAAATTGTATTATACTCTGTAAAATATTTTTCTATTACATCTACTGGGCTTTTTACTTTATATGCTTTTTTTATATCTTCCACCTCTTGGCTATTTTCGCAAAAGTGCATATTAACTCTTAATCCTTCTTTTTTAGCAAATTCCAAGTATTTCTTTAAATCCTCTTCTTTTGTTGTATATAATCCGTGAATTCCTGCATTTATTGTTATCAAATCTTTTTCTTTATTTTCTTCTACTAATTTTTTTAATTGCTCCATTCTTTCTTCACTATCATCTGTTGCACTCATAAGAGTCCTTGTCGTCTGCAATCTTACTCCTACTTCTTCTACCGCTTTAATTGACTCTTCTGCCATATAATACATATCATTTATTGTTGTACACCCACTTCTTACCATTTCTATTGCAGAAAGATATGTTGCATAATATATATCTTTTGGCATTAGCTTTTCCTCCATTGGCCATATTTTTTCTTCTAGCCATTGTTGCATATTATATCCATCTACTGTTTCTCTAAATATACTCATCGCTATATGTGAATGTGTATTAATTAATCCGGGCATTACTATTTTATTTGTTGCATCTATTATTTTTTCTTTTCCTGTACTTTTTATATTTCTTCCTATCTTTTTTATTTTATCTCCACTAATTAATATATCTACGTTTTTTTCAATCTTTTCTCTTTTTTCTGATATAGATATCAAGTATGTATTTTTTATTAATATATCCATTGCCGTCTGTCCCCTCTCTTTTTTCATATTTTACTATATATTATATAAAATTTCAATTAATATAAAAAATTTTAAAACAAAAAAACTCGAATTACTAATATTTAATAATCCGAGTTTTTATTTTAATAAGCTAATTCACCGTTTCCTACATCTGTATTTAAAACATCATTTGCACTATTATATACTTGCATACCTAATGCAACAGTTATAGCACCAATTCCTGTAGCTGCTGCTGTTCCTACTTTAACAGCTTGGTCTCCTTCTGCTATTTCTAAAGAAGCAATTGGAAGTAGTCCTCCTACATAAGCAATTATTGGTTGTTCTTGTATAACTGATGTAATAGCTGAAAGATTTACTTCATTTTGACTTTGTAAAGATTGTTCTTCTGCTGGTCCTAAATTATTATCAAATATATCTCCTCCTGTACCATTTGCTACATTAACCGTTCCAAAACTAGTTTTTCCATTTGCTACTGTTGCTATAACACTTGTACCATCTGAATAAGTTAGTGTAAGCTCTATTGACTCAGCTGGCTCTGTCGAATTAGCAGTTACTGTAACTCCATAACTTGCAATCTCTGTATCTGCTAAAATTGCATCTGCAATTTTCTTATTTAATTCATTACTATCGAAATTTGTTTCTCCAGAATTGCTTGTATTTATATAATTTTCTTGATAATAGCTTTCAACTACTTCTGAAGTTATTGTCACACATTTATCTTCTGCAATTCCTAGTTGTTGTCTTGCAACTGTTTCATTTGTTCTTTGCAATACTCCATTTTCTACTGTATTAGTCGCATCTTGATTGGCATTATTACTTTCAGTTCCATCATTTGCTTCTGTTTCAGGATTTGTTTGAATTCCTGTATTTGTCTCTGTTTCAGGATTTGTTTGAGTTCCTGCATTTGTTCCTGTGTCTGTATTTGTTTGTGTTTCTATATTTTCTAACATTGCTTGCCATTTTGCATTATGAACTTCTATTAGTCTATTTCCTATTAATTGAAGATAGTTTTCTATAGCTTCTGCATTTGGTGCTGTATTTAACATTTGCATATCGTTTACTTCTACGCTTTCTTGAATTATATTACCAAATGTATTTGTATTTGTATAATGATATGACAATATATCATTTCCTGCACCTATACTAAAATCACTAGATTCCATTACTTGTTCTGCTGTACTTAAGCCACTAATACTAATATTAGATGTTAAAGTTATTCCATTAGTTGTTGATAAATTCATATTGTATCCAACACTATCATCTGCTTTATTTTTTTCTAATGTTAAAGTTCCCTTTGATTCATTATTTATTACTAATTCTATAGTAAATCCATTTGTTTTATTTGTTATTATAGCTTTATTTTCATTTCCTATTATAATTTCAGTTTTACTTAATTTTTTATTTTCTACATATACATTTATAACTACATTTGATTCTCCATTATCTGATGGGAATATTGGATTTCTTTGTTGTACATATTGTTGTAAATATGTTTGTAAATTTGTTACATATTGAGTAGCCTCTTCTTCGGTAATTCCACCTTCTACCATTAATTGTTTTATTTTACTCATTATTAATTCATCATTTTGTGCATTTTCTAAAATACTATATAATATATCATTAACTTGTGAATATGTTAAAGTTAAAGTATATACTTTATCTCCCTTTGTAAACATTTCGTCTGTCAAGTTATTTACTATAATATTTAGGTATTTATCTTTTAATGTTTTAATCTCTTGTTCTGTAAACAATTGAGTATTTGTAAATTGACTTAAGTCTATTTTATTTGGTATTGAACTTACTGTTGACTCGTCTACTCCCATTTTTGTAAAGAAATCTTTTAAATTATTATTTTCTATTGCTACATAATTATTTACAACATCATTTATTTTTATTCCATAATAATCTTGCATATTCAAATATTCAAAACTTAATGAGTCTGTATCTGGATAATTAAATTTTATATTATTATATTTATAATTATTTGCGCTATCTGTGTTTCCTGTAAATGTTATACTTGTATTTAATAGTGCTTTTCCTTCTTTTGTTTCTACTGAAATATCATCAGTAGATATATCTGACACCTTTATTTCTCCCTGACTCGTATATGGAGTATTACTCTTTTTTTGAATATAGTTATCTAAACTATCATCTTGAAAAACCTCGATTACTTCTCCATTTTTTGCTAAATAAGATAAAAACTGTTCTTTATTACTTTTAAATGCATCTGTAAAAAAGTATGCAAATGCAAATCCTCCTAAAAGTAAAACTATTAAAATTACTAAAATTACTATTGCAATTACTATTTTTTTATTCATTTTTTCCCCCTCACTTTTTATTTTTTTCTAAAGTTATATATCTTATTTTATCACACTTATTTTTATTTGTGTAGTATTTTTTTGAATTTATTTTTATTTTTTATAATAATTCAAATTGACTATTGTATAAATCACTATAAAATCCTTTCTGTTCCATTAATTCATTATGAGTTCCTTGCTCAATAATATTTCCATCTTTCATAACTAAAATTAAATCTGCATTTTTTATTGTTGATAATCTATGTGCAATAATAAAAGATGTTTTTCCTTCTGTTAGTTTATCCATAGCTTGTTGTACAAGTTCTTCTGTTCTTGTATCAACATTTGATGTAGCTTCATCTAAAATTAAGAATGGAGCATCTTGTATCATACCTCTTGCTATTGTAAGTAATTGCCTTTGCCCTGCCGAAATACTATCATTTTCTGAAAGTACAGTATCATATCCTTTTGGCAATGTTCTTATAAAATGGTCTATTCCAACAATTTTACAAACTTCTTTTATTCTTTCATCACTTACATTTTCACCATTATAAGCAATATTTTCTTTTATTGTTCCTTCAAATAACCACGTATCTTGTAACACCATTGTAAACAAGCTATGTATATTTTCTCTAGTCAATTCCTTTGTAGAAATATCATCTATTTTTATATCTCCTGAATTAATATCATAAAATTTCATAAGTAGATTTACCATTGTAGTTTTTCCTGCCCCAGTTGGTCCTACTATTGCCACTTTTTGTCCTGGATGTGCTATAGCACTAAAATTGTTTATAGTAGGTTTATCTGCATTATCATACTGAAATATTACATTATCAAACTCAATCTTTCCTTTTACATTATTTTTATCTAGCTTTTTAGTTAATTTATCTTGATTTGGCATTTCTTCCTCATCAATAAATTCAAACACTCTTTCACTCGCTGCCGCTGTTGATTGAAGTGAAGTCATTGCCTGTGCTATTTGTGATAATGGAGAAGTAAATAATCTAACATAAGTTATAAATGCAACAATAACTCCAAATGATATAATATCATTCATTGTAAGTAATGCACCAACTATACAAACAGCAACATATCCAAAATTACCAATGAAATTCATTAATGGCTGCATCAACCCTGATAAAAATTGACTTTTCCTGTTTGCATCAAATACTTTTGCATTTAACTCATCAAACTTTTTATCTGCCTCTTTTTGCCCATTATATACTTTTACAATATTTAATCCAGAATAAGTTTCTTCTATATGGCCATTTAATTTTCCTAATTCTTCTTGTCTAGCAACAAAATATTTTTGTGACCTTGACAATATAAGAAACATAAAAACAAAACCAATTATACTTGAAAATATTGCAGTCAATGCCATTATCCAATTTGTATAAAACATCATTATAATTGTACCTAAAAATAATGTTATACTACTTACCAATGTACTTAATGATTGATTCATAGATTGCGCTATTGTATCTATATCATTTGTTACTCTTGATAAAATATCTCCTGTAGAATTTTTATCAAAATATTTAAGTGGCAATTTATTAATCTTCCTTGAAATTCTTGTTCTTAATTGTTTAGCAAATTTATTTGCTACATCTGTCATAATTATAGATTCTATAAATGTAACTAATGCACTTGATAAGTACATACCAACTAATATCAACGAAATTTTCTTGACTGCCTCCATATCCATTCCCAAAACTAGTCCTTCAGATATTTTATCTGTTAGCTCTGATATCTTATCTGGTGCTATTATTGATAAAATCGCCCCTAACATTGCCAATATAAGTGCTACTATAATTATAACCCTAAAATTTTTTAATTCACTAAATAATCTTTTTATCGCTCCTTTAAAATCTTTGGCTTTCTCA
The DNA here is from genome assembly GCA_947626295.1 of uncultured Clostridia bacterium. Classification (GTDB taxonomy): domain Bacteria; phylum Bacillota; class Clostridia; order TANB77; family CAG-508; genus CAG-269. The sequence goes on along the minus strand of CANQRS010000015.1, from coordinate 3,832 downwards.
ACAGGCTGTGGACCTCTTCCGGGTCTTCTTCTCGGAGTTCTTCTCATCTCATTACTTTCAGACATTGCCTAATTCCTCCTTTGACAATTGCGATAATGCTATTTGCTTGTATATCTCACAATTCTTTAATAACTCACTATGAGTTCCTTGTCCTACGCAAATCCCCTCATCTAATACTATAATTTTATCTGCATTCATTATCGTTCCTATTCTTTGGGCAACTATTAATGTAGTAGCGTCTTTTGTATATTTTTTTAATTCTCTTCTTAATATACTATCTGTTTTATAATCAAGTGCAGAGAAACTATCATCAAATATATATATTTCTGGATTTCTAGCTATAGCTCTTGCTATTGACAATCTTTGTTTTTGTCCTCCAGATACATTTGTTCCTCCTTGTGCCATATTAGTCTCATACTGATTTTCCATTTTCTCCACAAATTCTTTTCCTTGAGCTACCTCTATAGCTTCTTTTATTTTTTCTTCTGATATTTTTCCTTTTCCATTTTCCCCATAAGCTATATTATTATTTATTGTTTCATTAAAAATTACTGCTTTTTGCGATACATACCCTAATTTATTATGTAAAAATTCCTGTGTATAATCTTTTACATTTACTCCATCTACTAATACTTCTCCTTCTGTAACATCATAGAATCTAGGCACTAAATTGATTAATGTAGACTTTCCGCTTCCTGTTGAGCCAATAAATGCAACTGTTTCTCCTTTATTTACCTTGAAAGATATATCTCTTAAAACATAATCCTCTCCATCCGGATATTTGAATGACACATTTTTAAATTCCACAATACCTTTTTCGTTATTTACCTGTTTATTTATTGTTCCATCTTTTATTGTTATATCTGTATCTAATACTTCATTTATACGATTTGCAGAAACCTGTGCACGAGGTAACATCATAAATATCATCGCAAGCATTAAAAATGACATTATAACTTGCATTGCATACGAACTAAATACAATCATATTTCCAAATATCCCTACTTTATCCGCTATAGCTGCATCTTGTATTAAATGTGCTCCTATAAAATATATAGAAAGTGTTAAAAAGTTCATTACTAAATACATTACAGGTGAAAGAATTGCAAACATTTTTTGATTAAACAACTGTTGATTTGTCAATTTTGTATTTGTATCCTCAAATTTTTCTTGTTGATATTGTTCTGCATTAAATGCCCTAACTACTCTTATTCCTATCAAATTCTCCCTTGTTACACCATTTATCTTATCTATTAATTTTTGCACAATTTTAAATCTTGGAATTACTATTGCCATTAGCATCGCTATAATTCCTAATAAAATTACTACTCCTGCTCCAGTTGCAGCACTCCATTGCCAACTCTTATTTAGTATCTTTGTTACTGCCCATATTGCAGTTATTGGTGCTTTTATAATTAATTGCAATCCCATTGCAATTAACATCTGTATTTGCGTAATATCATTTGTAGTTCTTGTAATTAAACTACTTGTTGAAAATTGTTTTATTTCATTCATTGCAAGTGCTTCTACTTTTGTAAATAATCTTTTTCTTATATTCATTGAAAATGTTGCCGAAATCCCTGAAACTATATATCCTACAATAATTGCAGATATCAAACTACCTAATGCACATCCAAGCATATATGCTCCATTTTCAAGTATCTTTGACATTTCACTTCCTTCTGTTTGTACTAATACTGTAATCTCTGACATATAATCTGGCATCTTTAATTCTAGCCAAACTTGACCTATTATTAATGCTAAGCATATTAACGCTAATCCCCACTCTCTCTTTGAAAAACATTTTAACAACTTTATCATTTTTTGCATCATTCCTTGTATAATCTATTTAGGTTTTTAAAAGGTTACCCATAAACCTTTATATAACTATTAATCTATAATATAATTGTTATGTTAATACTGTGGACTCTTAACACTCCTTAAAAACAATATTTTAATAGGTATATTTTATACTATATTCTTAGCAAAGTCAATAGACGAGTGCTAATTTTGTAAATTATTTTATAAAAAATGTTTTTTCTAAAAAAAGTGGAATCTGATTTTTAACACATACAAAGAAAGAGGCATAAAGCCTCCTTCCTTTTGCGATTATCCCCCTATTTTTAGCTAGATAGCATTTACTTCAATGCCATCATCTGCTAATATACACCTATCTAAGTCGACAACAGAGAAATCTTTTAACTTTTTGATTTTCTCGTCATCCAGCTCAAAAGTCTTGCAGTATGCGGCGATAATATATTCCGCCTGCAACATCACTTTAAAGCTATTATCTTCCGTCTCTTCCCAGCCTAACACAGCGGAGTCACACATTACTTCCAGAATATCCGACCTCTTATACTCAAAGAAGTTATATTTGGTTGGAATATCTTCAAGTCTCTGATTTATCCTTTCAGAAATTTTGACTTTACCGTCAATAATTTCCTTCAATAAATCGTCATCCGCCTCAAGCATCTGTGACGCTAATGTAGCTGTAAACTCATACATTGTAGCTTCTCTATAGTCTTTTCCAACTATATCTTTTGCTACCATATCCGCCAGCCCTTCGGCCATAAAATAGCAGTCATTATCCTCAATACCGATATAATGCATCATCTCGTGCACATATACCGACTGAATCTTCTTTTCATCTTGGATTATATCCTTATTAATCCATACATTATTCGTCTCATCGACCAGCCCACTTAATACGTTCCCTTTGTAGGAATCCGCCTCAAATACTTTTATCTCACTTAAGCTAGATATTTTCTTTGACACGTCAATTCCTTTTTGTTCAAAATAATTTTCAATTTCTTGATTATATTTTGAAACCTTTTTTACTAGTTCTGGTGGATTGATATCTACTATTTTACGTTCCTCATCAATCACCGTTCTAGTCATTTCTTCATCTTCTACACTTTCGCCGGGCTCTAAGAAGAGCGGCAAAATGTTTTCCTGTTCCCAGAACGATTCAGAGTTTCCGCACGCAGTTATACCAAATATTACTGCAATAAGAGTGATAACCGCTACTAATTTCTTTGTTTTTTTCATTTGTCTTTCCTCCGTTTTGTTACAAAGAAATAACTGATTTGGACAACTGTCCATATACTCATATTATACCATATTTTCCTATAAAAATCAAATTATGTAAATCTTATTACTTAATTATTTTTTCGATTTTTCATACTTTCTTTGTATAATCATTCAACTTTGTTTTATTTCTTCAATTCTTTGCTTATATTCTTCAAATAATTCTGTATATTTTGTTTTTCCATTATCTAATCGATTTATATTATTATTTTTCTCTGCTTTTTGTAGTTCATCTGCTTTTTCTCTAAACTCTTTTTTTAATAGTTCAATTTTTTTTTCTAATTCTGTCACATTTAATATCTCCTTTTTATTTCCATTTCCTGTTCAATCTATTTTATTTGAATATTTGCTCAAAAAAATATACCTCCAAATTTAGATTTTGTCTAACATTTGGAGGTTCATTTCATTATTATAAATTACTTTTATTGTTTTCCTCTTCTAGTTTCTTTATCTCACTTTCTTCTAGTCCTGTTAGCTCTACTATTTCTTCTATTGGTACTTTCTTTTTCAATAACTTCTTTGCTATCTGTATTTTTTCTTGTTTTTTTTCTATTGCTTCTCCTTTTGACAATCCAATTTTTTCTCCTTCTGCCAAACCTATTGCCTTTCCTTCTCTTCTTGCACTTTGTTCACACGAATATTGGTCTCTCAAAAATGCTTCTCGCGATTCTACTAATCTTCTAAAATCTTCATCTCCACTTAAATATTCTAATTCTTCCATCGCTTGCTTTAGAAATATATTTTC
>CANQRS010000014.1 GCA_947626295.1 uncultured Clostridia bacterium | reverse complement strand
AAGCATCCTATCAAGCAAATAGAAGTTAGTCTTACACTAAAAAAAATTAACTTGAATTTGCTTGTTTGCCATGCAAACTTTTCTTTGTTTGTATCTTCATTTTACACTAAAATCAAAGAAAAAGCAAGTTTCTGAGAACTTTTTTTCATTTTAAATTGAATTTAATCATCCTCTTGAAGTTACTTTTTCCAAATTGAATTTACTTTTTCAATTGACCATACTATTTAAAAAATCTATTATAAAAAATCCCCACATTATTCTTGACTAGCCCGAAAATAATTTTTCTCAAATGTTATTAAAAGTAGGAGGATTGTTAAAAGTTTGATAAAACAAAAAACGAAAAAAACTATTAAAACATAGTTTTTTTCGACCTTGATTTTATAACCTATTATTTTTGCACAATATATTTTTCTTTAATTTTTGAAAGATATAAATCTGTTGCTTCATTATATTTTTCACTCAGTTCATTAAATATTTTCGATACTTCATCATCAGCTGCATACTTAGAATCTTTTTTTAGCTTTTGATACTCTTTTACCTTTTTATTTAATTCTTCATCTTTAATTGATAAATTGTAATCATCTATTTCATCACTAATATTATCTTTTAATTCTACTTCATAAAATCCTTCTCTCAAATAATTATCCGCAATTTCTTTTATCTTTTCCTTTTCTTCTTCACTCTCCACATCTTCTACTAAATCTTCTGAATCTACCGCTCTTTTTATTACTTGTTCATATTTTTCTTCTAATTTCAAATTTCTTTTTTTAGCTTCTATAGCATATATCTTAGTTTCAATAATTTTTTCTAACGCATTGTATCCTTCTTGTCCTTCATTTATCCTTTTATAATACTTGACTTCCTCCTCAGTAATCTCTGTAATATCTTCTGTTTCTGTATCTTGTATAACCGCCACTACATCTTGATTGTTTTCTTTAGCTATTGCCAATAAATCTGGTATCAAATTTTCATAAGTTGTATTATTTACGTTGGTGTTTGTATCATTGTTTGTATCATTGCTTGCATAATTCGTTATTTCATCTGTCCCTTTATTTTGATTATGCTCCCTTACCCAAAATATTCCTATTATTATTATCATTATTATTATTACAGCAATAAAAACTTTTTTCATCTGTAATTCCCCCTTATTTTTTATTTATTTAAATTATAATACAACATTTTTTATTTTTCAAGCTTTTTCTTATTTTTCTATGATTATTTATAAAACTCTTTATATCAAATAAGCAAGCCCAATAACAGGCTTGCTTATTTTTTATTCTACCATTCCATTAAACGCATCTATTGAACCAGTTATATAATAAAATCTTGCTAATCCTGCATAATGTAATTCTGCTACAGCTGTTCCTATAATTTCTTCTATCTGTTCAATCTTCTCTTCTTCCTTCAAATATTGCTCAACTTGTTCATATGTATCAAAATCGTAATAATCGTAAACTTGCCATTTAGAATTAATGTAATAATTACTTTCATTTTTTATTGCATCCCCTTGGATATAAAGGTAATAATTTCCTAATAGTCCCTCAAAATCCATATATGTTCTACTCAATTTTATTCCACTTAGTGGCATACTCATCGCTATACTAGTACAAAAATCTGCTTTCTCATTGTCAATTCTTAACATATGTTTTACCGCATTAATTATTTCCGGTTCATACTTACTTTTTACTTCACTTTCATTTTCCAATGTAAACAATTTCTTCACATCTTCTTCACCAATTAAAACAGTTGCTCCCGAAGCCTCTAAATAATATTCAATTCCTTTTGAAAAACGCGGTAATATATCCGCAGTCATTTTTGATAACCCTGTCAAAGTATCCAATGTTAATTTAAGTTCATCTCCTTTTATCATTAAATCTTTTCCTGACATAGTACCATATTCAGCTGCTCTCTTTTCCCATTCCTCTTTTTGAGGTATATCAGCATATTTTTTATCAATTTCAAAATAAATTCCTTGATTTGAACTAGCTACCTTATATGTAGGCATACCGTATTTATTATCATATAATTTGTAATTTTTAGCCATTTCTAAATATTTTTGATAATTTGTTTCACTATCTAACCCCATAACTTTCCAAGTCGCATCATTTTCCTCTAACACGCCTGTTACCTCAAGGCTATTCATTGCCTGAAAACCTCTTATCATATTGTATAAAGTTTGATTATAACTATAATCAATTTTTTCATTATACCCAAACATATTGTTAGCTCTAAAATATGTTTTTACCACTTCAACTTCTTCCGAATCTAATCCTGCAAGTGAAGCTAAACATGCATTTAAAATATATCCTTCTGTTTCATCATCCAAAACTATCTTAGTCCATACTGAGCTATCTGTTGTAGAAATTTGGAGTATTTTTACTACATCTCCAGAATGTAACTGTTTTATAATCTCAGAATCTTCAGAAGGTTCCTTTCTCAAAGGCCAACCCGTTTCTGGAAATACTAATCTTGCCATTTCATCCGTTAATATATCATCATCCTTTAACTCATAATAATCTTTAGACTTTTCATGTTTTATTTTATCATCCTTATAAATATCATGATTATTCCCTATAACTAAAGCTTCTCTAATTCCATTCTCATAATCCTCTGTTGGTATATACTGATATTTTAAAAATTGTCCTTCTTCATTTATTGTTATTATATAACGACCACCCTCAAACCAATAATACTCATCAAATGTAGGTTGTGTCGCAATAACCGGATTTTTACAAAAATATACTTTTATATCTTTTTTATTTCCATCACTATATGCTGCTACATAATATGGATAATCTCTTAAATTAATATTATCTATTTGTGAATTAGAAAAACATAAGTCATATTCATTACCATCTATCCCATCTTCATAATTCAATCTAATTCTTTTATAATCATACTCTCTTACAAGATTTTCAGAATGTACATACCCCTCTGTTCCATTTGCTAGCTTAATTTTATCCCATTCATGTTCATTAATTGTATTTACATTATCCTTTATTTTTATAGTAACATCCCCTGGCTTTAATGTTCCTATCTCATTGTAATTTATTGCTGGTGCTGTATATACTATCGTATCTTCATTCACAACTTTTACTATTTCATCTAATTCCTTTTTACTTTCCTTTGAATAATCATATTCATACCCATGATTTCTTTTAAATCTTAACGTTTTATCTTTAAATATATCTTGATTTGTTGCAATATATTTTTGCGAAGTACCAATCTCTACAGAATATTCTTTGTGATTTGTATACTTTAATAACTTATCATTATTATTTACTATTATGGAATAATATCCCTGAGCAAACAAATAACGCTCTGTATTTGAAGCATTATTTACTGCCTTAATTCTACTTTTACTATAAAAAACTGTTATAATATTTTGATTATCTGTAGTAATTACATAAAACGGATAATCTTTCAAATTCACTTCTCCTCTAATATCTGAAACACATATATCATAAGCTTTATCATTATATTCAAACTTTAATCGCTCATACTCCGAATCCATTATTTCTATATCATCCGAATGTATATATCCTTCTGTTCCATCTCCTAATTTTATTTTATCCCAAATTACATCATCTGTTTTATTAACTTCCTTTTTTACTCTTACAACTAAATCATTTTCATTTAAATTTCCTATTTCATCATAGTTTATTGTTGGTGCTGTATATACTATTGTTTTTCCTTTAACTTTAACTACTTCATCTACTTTCTCTGTTTTTTCTTTGTCAAAATCATATATATATCCAAAGTTTCTTTCATATTTCAATTTTCCTTCTTTATAAATATTTTGATTTGATGCTATAAATTTATGTGAAGTATCAATATCTATTGAAGATTTACTTTGATATCCATAAGCCAACAAATCACCGCTATGGTTTATAGTTATTGAATAATAACCTTCTGCAAATTTATAACGTTCCACATTTGCATTATCTAATACCGTTATTCTACTTTTACTAAAAAAAATTGTTATAAGAGATGTTCTATAATCTTGTGTAATAACATAAAATGGATACTCTTTTAAATTCGCTTTTGCCTGTTGATGCAAAATATTTACGTCATATTTATAATCCTCACAATCAAATTTTAATCTTTCATATCCGTCTTTTACCTCTTGTATATTTTTAGAAAAAATATATCCCTCTTTTCCATCACTTAATTTTACTTTATCCCATTTTTCTCCATCTCTTTCATTTACTTCTTTTTTTATTCTTATAATAGTATCATTTTCCTTTAATGTTCCTATCTCATCATAAGTTATTGTTGGTCCATCATATACAATAGTCTTTTCTTTAACTCTTACTACTTCATCTATTTCTTCTTTGCTTTCACTATTAAAATCATAATTGTATCCATGATTCCTTTTATATACAACATTTCCTTCATACATAAGATTATGATTTGACGCAATAAATTTAGCATCCCTAGAAAGTACTGAATAAGTGTCAGTTCCGTGATTTGAAATAGTTTGTAATTTATCTTTATTACTAATGCTTACTACTATACATCCATTATAAAAATTGTAACGTTCACCACCATAAGTTGTTAATTTTATCTTGTTTACACTAAAGAAAACTTTTATCTGTGAATTATCTTGACTTGCTGTAATAACATAAAATGGATAATTTTTCAAATTTTCTTCTCCTTGACTATTAGAAATACATATATCATATACAGTATCATTGTAATTCAAATCCATTCTTGTATAATCATTTATTATCTCTGTATTTTTAGAATAAATATATCCTTCTGTCCCATCACTTAATTTGATTTTATCCCATTTTTCATTATCTGTCTCAGTTATTTCTTTTTTTATTCTAACAACCGAACTATTTTCTTGTAAGGTTCCTATTTCATCATACTCAATAGATGGACCTTTGTATACAGTTGTCCCTTCTTTCAATCTTACTACTTCATCTAAAATATCTGGTGTTTCTTTTGAAAAATCATATTCATATCCATGATTTTTTTCATATACTACCTTTCCTTCACATAAAAGATTATGATTTGATGCTATAAATTTATAATCTTTAGAAAAATCCGAATATGTATTAGTTCCGTGATTTAAAACAGTTTGTAGCTTACCATCATGTCGTATACTCACTTTTATACATCCATTGCTGATAACATAATGTTCACCACCGTAATTGTTTAATTTTATTTTACTTACACTAAAATAAATATTTATATCTGATTCATCTTTAGAAGTTATTAAATAATATGGATAATTTTTCAAATCCGCATCTCCTTGATTGTTAGACACACACACATCATATGAAAAGTCATTATAATTAATTTTTATTCTTTTATACTCATTTGTTATTTCTGCGTTTTTAGAATAAATATATCCTTCCGTTCCATCACTTAATCTAACTTTATCCCATTCTTCATTATCTGCCTCATTTACTTTTCTTTTTAGTCTAATAACTACATTATTTTCCTGCAAAATTCCCATTTCATCATACACAATTGATGGACCTTTATATACATTTATTTCTTTTGTTATTCTGACTCCTTCATCTAAAGTATCTATTGTTTCTTTCGAAAAATCATATTCATATCCATGATTTTTCTGAAAATATATTTTTCCTTGACTATTTTTAATATTATGATTTGTAATTATAAACTTATATAAATTCGATACTGAGTATTTAGTATCTTTAATTTCACGTTTTGAAATACTTCCATCATAATTAACAGTCATTAAGTAACATTCTTCAAAATTATAATAATTTGATGTACCTTCAATTTTATTCTTACTATAATAAATCACAAATCCTGGTAAACTATAATTATTAGTAACTAGATAGTACGGATAATCTTTCAAATTTATGCTTTCCTGTTTCTGTAAAATACATATATCATACTGCTTATCATTATATTCAAATTTTAATCTTTCATATTCTTCATTCTGCTCAATATTTTCACTAAAAACATATCCCTCTGTTCCATCTCCCAACGTTACTTTATCCCATATATGATTATCTACAGTATTTACACCTTTTTTTATTCTTACTATTACATCATTCTCATTATAAGTACCCACTTCATTATAAATAATTGAAGGTCCTGAATATATTATTGTATTTTCTTTAATTCTTACTACTTCCTCTATTTTTTCTGCTGCTTCTTTCGAGAAATCATATTCATAACCATGATTCTTATTAATCATTAATGTTGTCCCATAAAAAATATCTTGATTTGTAACAACGCAACCATACTGATAATTAGATATATCAAACGCTTGTACATCTTTTGCGTTTGTTTCTTCGCTAACAGTCGTTTGATTTTCCTCGTTCAATGTAATTTCAAAATATCCGATTATTAAATGAATAAAATACCAATGACCCACTTTTTTTCATTGTAATTCTACTACTGCTATAATAAATATTTATATTAGAATCTCTATCTTGTATTATTACATAATATGGATACATATCTAAATCAATATTTTCTTTATCTGCTATTTCATATATGTTTAAATCATAGTCTATACCATTGCACGTAAATTTTAAATTCTGGGTATCCCCCATACTAATAAATACACTTCCTATTAAGCCAATCATACATATTGCAATAATGAAAACTTTTTTTATTTTCATATAATCCCCCCTTTTTTATTTTTGTAGCAAAAATTGTCAATTTTTACCACTTCTTATTTAGAAGTATATATTGCTTAACTACTAATTGTCAATAATTTCACTAATAATAAATATAACATTTTGATATATAGTCTAACAATTCAAATTATTAAAAAACATCTATTTCTCAACAAAATTGCTTATTAATTGACACAATATCTTTTTTTATTTCATATCCTGTTTCGTATTTCAATTATTCGTTCCAACTTATTACATTTTTCCTTTCTATAATAAACTCTAGCCCAAAATTTTTGCATAAAAAATACAGAGAAGCCATCTTCTCTGCTCTTTAAAAAGGGGATGTTTAGCTAGTTATCACTAACTTGTTTCATCATACAATACAAATTTGTTCAAATTGTGAATAAATCGTGAATAATTATAAAAATTACTTAGACTCACCCAAAGTCAAACTTATATCTTTATCAGAACCATCTCTATGAACCTTTAACTTTATCGTATCTCCTATAGAATGAGAATTTTTCACTTCGTTTAACTCATCCATAGTTTTAATCTCCTTATCATCAACTGCTGTAATTATATCACCAGACTTTAATCCTGCAAGCTCAGCTGCTGAATATTCCTCAACCTCTACTACATAAACTCCTTGAACAAGATTATATTTAGACGCTGTATCTTCATCTAAATCACGACCAGTAATACCTATATAAGGTCTTCTTACCTTTTTGTAATTAATTAATTCATCAACTACATTTGTCGTTGAATTAATAGGAATAGCAAAACCGATTCCCTCAACTCCTGTACTAGAAACCTTTAATGTATTTATACCTATAACTTGCCCTTTGCTATTTACCAATGCTCCACCACTATTTCCAGAATTTATTGCAGCATCTGTTTGGATACATTTATATGTTGTTCCCTCTCCATCAGAAACCTCTCTATTTAAAGCACTAACAACACCGCAAGTTATTGTTAATCCTAAATCTAAAGGATTACCAACTGCCATAGCAAATTCGCCTATCTTTACTGAATCCGAATTTGCAAATTCCGCTTTTGTTAGCTTCAAATCCTTTGTATCTTTTATTTTTATAACTGCTAAATCAGTTTGAGAATCTTTTCCTACAATTTCTGCATCATATTGTGTATCACTTCCAGATAATGTTACTTTAACAGATGTAGCTTCTGATATTTCATAATATGTGCTTTCTGAGGCTGAATCAACAACGTGATTATTTGTTAAAATATATCCATCTTCACTTATAATTATTCCTGAACCTGATGCCTTAGCTGATGAAGTTTGACTTTGTCCTCCTCCAAAAAAGTCGAACATAGAAGGGGCTGTAACATTATATGTTATTTCAATTCCAACTATAGATGGTAATATTTTACTTGCAGCATAAACTGCTGTATCTGAATAAGATGTAAGTGACACAAAATCTGTAGTACCTACATTTGACTCTGTTGCTTTTGTAGATATTGAAGATGAACTAGATGTATTAAAATTCTTCATTATTGCTTGCTTTACTGATGGTACTCCAAAACATACTCCTATAACTAATCCGCACCCAATTATACCACTTAAAAATGGTACAACAACACTATTTTTTATAGTATGCTTCTTTTCTTTTTCTGGTGTTAAATCAATAATATTTTTAAAATTATTTTTATTTTCCGCCATTTATAAACCTCCTAATTTATTAAGATATAATAATTATATAATAAATAACTTTTGTGATAAATTTGTGACATAATTGTAACAATTTTACATTATTTAGTCAAATATTACTACATCTACTTCACTAGTATAGTCGTTATTTCCATAAGAATAAACTAAATATAACCTATTATCTTTTCCTAAAAAATACTGTTCTGTATTTTCTACCTTATACATATCTGATGTATAATCTCTATTATACAAATTATGGCCTTGCTTAGCAAATGCTTCATTTTGTTCTTGAATCTCCTTAATCTCTTCCTGTATTTTCTTATTAGCTGTAACAATTCTTATATCCTTTATATTTAACAAATCTTGTAAACTTAATTCCTTTTGTTCAATTATATTATAATTATATGTTTTTATTGTTACCCTTTGATTTTTATTTGCCTCTTTTAGCTCTGAACGTATTACCAATGACAAAATATTATTTTGCAGATATGCTTTATATTTTACATTATAAATTGTATTTTCATTATTTGTACTATTTGCTAAATATTCTGCTCTCTCCTTAAACTCTTTCTCTGTTCTAGCATTAATAGATGCTGCAACTTCATTATCTGCATTTATATAAGGGATAGCTACATCAAGCACACAATTCTCTTTATTTTGATTATATGAATATGCTGTTACTACTATATCATAATTATCGTGTATTTTCTTTACCGATATATCATTTCCCTGCATATTCTCAAAATCATTTGTACATATAGTCTTAAACTCCTCTTTTAATCGATTATACTCTTCCTTGGCATTATCGCCCTGTACGCCAGCGACAATCCCTTCTTGTGCCTGTTTTCTATTATTGCTCTGCATATATAAGACAGACCATATCGCCACAATACACAAAATTAGTATTATTAAATATAAGCCCCATCTTAATATAGTCTTTCTATCCTTTGGAAAATTAAAATTCATCATTTATCCCTTCTTTTTGCTTTTTAGAATTCAACTTGAATATTGCTCTAAAGAAACTTATAATTTTATTTTTAACCCTATTATACCACTTTTCCTCTTTCATTAAAACTGGTAAATTGGAATTTTCCTTTTCTATTATTACATCAAAAACTTCTGGCTCTATATCATTAAATACTGCTGCATTTCTTACATTGTTTTCCTCTTCTTTAATATCATATTTTGAAAGCTCTTCAAAATCTTTATTCTCTTCAATTTCCTTTTGTATATTCTTCTCTTCTTCTACTTCTAATATATTTTCTCCCCAATACTTATTGGCTATCCACCCCAATATTACATAAGTCTCCTTATGCAAGCCTTGTTCTTCTATTGGAATCTCCTTTGATATCTGAGGCTTATATGTTGGGTCCGAATTACCCTTTATTAATTCTACCACCTCAAACGGTAATTTTTCTAATTTTTGTTCATCATCAATTAGCTTTAGTATCTCTACAACTTCTGAGTATGCTTTTCTTTTCGTTTCTTCCACAACTATTCTCATTCCTTCCATTTTATCTTTTACTTTTTCATTTTACAACATTCTACTAATTATTTCAATGCTTTTATATGTTTTTATTTAATATTCCTATTATTTCAATGCTCTTTTATTTAACATTCCCACTCATTCCTGCAGTAAAGCCCGTTGAATATGCAATTTGAAGATTAAATCCACCAGTATATGCATCAACATCTAATATCTCTCCTGCAAAAAATAAGCCTCTAACTAACTTTGACTCCATAGTCTTTGGATTAATCTCTTTTACATCAATTCCGCCACTAGTAATTATAGCCTCATCAACCGGTCTAAAATCCTTTATCGTAAGGCGTAAATTCTTTAACACAAAAATCAAATTCTGTCTTTCCTTTTTAGTAATTGAATTAACCGTCTTTTCTGCATCAATACCAGACAAATTTACAATAACATCAATCATCTTTTTAGGTAACAGCTTGTCCAAACTATTCTTAAATCTCTTATTTTTAAACTCCTCAAAATCTCGCAAAACCCTATCCTCTAATTTTTCCAAAGTCAATGCTGGCTTCAAATCAATCCTTACAACAATTTTCTTCTGTCTTAACAATTCCGTCAAATTTTTATATCTAACTAAATTAGCAGAGCCACTCAAAATTATTGGACCAGAAATACCAAAATGAGTAAAAATCATTTCGCCAAAATCTTGGTAAATCACCTTTTTAGCCAACTCATCTTCAAAAATCACACTTACATTCTTCAAACTTAATCCCTGTAACTCCTGACAAATCTCCTTCTCGTAACACACCAGAGGTACTAATGATGGCTTTATATCTACAATACTATGCCCCAACTCTCGAGCCATATCATATCCATCGCCTGTAGAACCTGTCAAAGGATAACTCATTCCTCCTGTCGCTAAAATCACTTTGTCAACCTTAATTACCTCATCTTTACTATCACTCTCAACAATGACTCCTGCAATCTCTCCACTTTGAACAACAACCCTTTTAGCAACAGTATTAAACATAACCTTTATTCCTAATTCTTTTATCCTCTTCTTAAAACACTCCAAAACATCAATAGATTTATCTGTTACAGGAAAAACGCGATTTCCTCTCTCTTCTTTAACTTCTAACCCTTGAGTATTTAAAAAATTTATTATATCTTGATTTGTATAATTCTGAAATGCACTATATAAAAATTTTCCATTTTGAGGTACATTTTTTATAAACTCACTCATATTTAAAGAAGATGTAATATTACATCTTCCTTTACCTGTAATCAACAACTTCTTACCTAAAGATTTATTCTTTTCAATTATAATTACTTGTTCTCCGTTTTCAGCTGCTGTTATAGCAGCCATCATTCCTGCCGGTCCTCCACCTATAACCGCAATTTTCATAAAAATTCTCCTTTTCGTATTTAAAAAACACAGCCTACAATTATTCCTATAATAGCTCCTACAAATACCTGAATTGGCGTATGCCCTAATACCTCTACAAGTTTTTCTTGAACTTCAATATTTGATAACCCCGGAGTCTCCACAATCTTATTTAATAATGATGCTTGCTTTCCTGCAGCCCTTCTTACACCTGCGGCATCATACATAACTACAAAAGAAAAAATTAAAGAAACAGCAAACATTTCAGAGTTAAAGCCCTGACTCCTTCCTATTAAAACTGTCAATGCCATAACAACTGCTGCGTGTGAACTTGGCATTCCTCCTGCTCCTAAAATTCGTTTAAAATTAAATTTTCTTGTAGTAACTAAATCATATACCACCTTAAAAGCCTGAATGCAAAACCACGTCATCAGTGGTACATATATGTATTTATTTTGAACTAATTGCAAAAACCATTCACTCATTTTACTGCTATCCTTTCTGTTTTTAATTAATGTTAAAATCTTCCTCTTCTAATTCCCCATCTTTTTCTAATAAAATAGTTACCTTCTTTTCAGCATCACTTAAAATTTTATTACACTCTTTTGATAACTTCATACCTTCTTCAAATTTAAGTAATGACTCATCCAAGTTCATCTCGCCATTTTCAAGCTCTTTAACAATAGACTCCAATTCTTCCATCTTATCTTCAAACTTATTTTCTTTCATATTGCTTAATCCTTCCCTATTAATATTCAGCCACTTCTTCTGTTTTTATATTTACCTTATAATACATTAAAATTGCCGTTGTTTGTTTACTCCTAACTGACACTACATATTCATCTTCAGATAACTTCTCTTCATTGTAATAATACACATCCTCATTAGTCTCTCCCCAAGTCTTTTTAGCCAAATTAATTGCAATATCTTCATCACTCTCTGCAGCCGTATTATCCTCCTCATCTGACTCTGTCTGTGTATCTTCTTCTTGTTGAATATCTTCATCTAAGTCCTCTTCATCAGTATTTTCCTCATCACTTTCTTCCTCTATAACATTATCACTTGTTTCATTTAAAATAGAATTTTCGCTTTCTTCTACATCTTCCACACTATTTGAACTATCTGGGATAAAATTATTTTGCTCATTTCTCTTCTTATTAAAAGAAACTATACTTACTCCAACAATTACTATAACTATTATTACAGCAATTATTGCTGCTACTAATACAGCCTTCTTATTAACCATAACTGTACTTCCTTTCTCTAAATAATTTTAGCATTTTGATTTCCATCAAAAAACTTAATCTCTATTTCATCCCCTGTTTTTAAATCCTTTTTACTATTTATAATCTTGCCTTCCTTTTCTGTCAAACAATATCCCCTAGTCAAAGTCTTTAAAGGACTCAAATTGTCCAATCTAGCAACTTTTTGTGCAAATATCAACTTTGTCTCTTTAATTTTTGAAACAATAAAATTCTCCATTAACTTTATAATTCTATCTAACTCCACATAATTATCATTAATCTTTTTCAAAGGGTCTTTAAACACAACTGACGATATACATTTTTCATATCTTAGCTTCATAAATTCTAGTTTTCTCTTTAATGATATTCTCATTCTCTCATTATATGTACTAATTTTATTTTTCAATTCATATATATCTGGATTAGCCAACTCCGCTGCCGCTGAAGGTGTAGGAGCTCTTAAATCTGCGACAAAATCTGCTATTGTAAAATCAGTCTCGTGACCAACTGCCGAAATTATAGGAATCTCCGAATTATATATAGCCCTTGCAACAATTTCTTCGTTAAATGGCCATAAATCCTCTAATGAGCCACCACCTCTTGCCAAAATTATTACATCAGCTAAATTCTTTTCATTCATTACCCTTATACCATTCGCAATCTTTTCAGCCGCGCCACTTCCCTGTACTGGAACTGGAAATAACCTTATATATGTTTTAGGATTCCTTCTAGTTGAAACATTTATTATATCTCTTATTACCGAACCCGTTTCCGAAGTCAAAACACCTATAACATCAGGCTTTAATGGTATCTTCTTTTTGTATTGCTCATCAAACAATCCTTCCTCTTCTAATTTAGCCTTCATCTTTTCATAAGCCGCATACAAATCTCCAATACCATCTTTCTTTACAGCCTTTACATATATTTGATATACTCCATCTCTTTCAAATACAGATACACTACCAAAAACCATTACCTTCATACCATCTTTTAGTTCAAAATCTAGCCTTTCCGCATAGCTTTTAAACATTATACATTTTATTAAAGACTTTTCATCTTTTAATGTAAAATAAAGATGACCTGTGTAATGGTTCTTAAAATTTGAAATCTCTCCTTTTACAACTACGGCATTTAATGCTTCGTCCTCAGCTATTTTATCTTTTATATACGAATTCAGCTGACTTACAGTTACTGCTATTGCATCATAATTCATTTTGTTCGTTATCCTTTCTATAAGCTCTTTATACACAACAAAAAACCTATAATTTTATACTAAATTCATTTCCTTAACAACTTTAGCTAATGCCCCATTTATAAATTTACCTGAAGTCTCTTCTCCATATTTCTTTGCAAGCTCTACTGCTTCATTTATCTCAACTCTAAATGGTATATCTTTATATTTTATTTCATATATAGCAAGTTCTAAAATACTCAAATTAATCTTTGAAATTCTATCTATTGTCCATTTAGAGTCAAGACAAGATTTAATAACATCTTTTATATCTTCTTTATTATTCTTTATACCCTTTACTACATCATTTATATATTCTACTGTATTTGTATTTGTAATTGCATTCTCTCCAATATATAAATCAATTTGCTCATCTATATCTACATCATTTTGTATTTCTAAACTATATACCAATTTAAAAGCTAATTCTCTCATTTCTGTTCTGCTCATTTTATCCCCTTATCTCTGCAAATTAAAATTTATCTATCCAACTTTTTAATCTATCTTTAACATAATCTTTATTTTGTTGTATATAATTTCCTGCAACAGCTCCTAATACAATCAATATTACTGCAATTATCAACTGATATAACTTTGTAAGTAAAATCAATATAGCTACTACTATACCTATTATAGCACCTTTATAATTATCCCATATATCTTTTAAGCTTCCCATAATTGCTTCCTTTCTTAATGTTATTTTTGATTTTCCTCTTGACTTATATTATTAATTCTAACATTAACTTCTTTAACTTCTAAATCTGATGATTTCTTTATCACATCTTTTATACTATTTTGTAAATTCAATGTTAACTCTTTAATTATAACATCTTTAGTTGCAACTAAATCAATTATAACAATTACATTATTTTCACTATCTAACTGTATCCTTGTAGATGACTCTTTTACTCCAGAAAAATCTTTTATAACTGAATTTGCCAAATTCTCTATTGTATTTCTTGATATCATCAATTTACCATTATCATTTTGCATTAAAACATCTCTCTCTGTTCTTGTAGTCTTCTTTTTTGGTGAATCAACAAATATTGCTATTATGGCAAACAACATACAAATTTCTGTTACTATTAATATTATTTGGCTTGATGGCTCTGTTTGGATTCCATACTTTATTATATTATATATAGTAGTTAAATCAACCCATTTTACTGCAACTAAATTTATACATATACCTATTACCAAAATTATTATTGAAAATACATCTAATATTACTTTATTTAATTTGTTCATTTATATTTCCTCCTAAGTTTTATTCATTTATATCTTTTTGATTTGTTTCTTGTTGCTCGTTAGTTAAAACTTGAGTATTAACACCTTGAACGTGTACATTAACTTCGCTAACCTTTATTCCAGTCATATTTTCAACAGATTTCTTTACTCTATTTTGGATTTCAAAAGCAATATCTGGAATTCTGCTTCCATATTCAACTATAATATTTACATCTATCTTTGCTGACTTATCTGTTGCTTCTACTTTTATTCCTTTTGCAAGATTCTTCTTACCCTTTATCGCTTCTGTTATTCCTCCTGCAAAACTTCCTGACATACTTGATACACCTTGTACTTCCGAAACAGCAACTCCTGCTATAATTGCTATAACCTCATTTGAAATTTTTATTCCTTGTGCCTCGTTAATTTCCTCCTCGTTATTTATAATTTCATCAACTTTATTTTCGTCCATAAAATTCACTTTCCTTTCTCTTAAATTCTATGTTACTAGTATATCAACTTTTTAAAAAATTTACAACACTTTCCATTAAATTTTTACAATTCCACAAGCAATTTTACTATACTCTTCACTTGATAATAATTTTGCTCCTCCTGAAACAACAACTAAATCCTCTTTTTCTAATATTCCTTTTTCCTTTAACTTAGCTATACCCTTTTCCACTGTCTTATCTATATCATCTTGAGGTTCAACATAAACAGGATACACATTCCATACTAAACCTAATTGATAGAAAGTTCTTTTATTATCAGTAATTGCAAGTATTGGGCAAGCTGAACCTAAACCTGACAACCTTCTTGCACTATCTCCAGTATGAGTATAAGCTACTATTGCATCAGCCTCCATATTCTTTGCTAAAAAACAAGCCGAATATGCAATCTTAGACTCAAAATCATTTAATATCTTCTTTTCTCTTTCCTCAAACCTTACCCAGTAGCGAATTGTAGGTTCAACCTTTCTTGCAATCTTGTCCATCGTTTTTACACACTCAACAGGATAATCTCCAACAGCACATTCACCTGATAACATTACCGCACTTGTTCTATCATATATAGCATTGGCAACATCACTAGCCTCAGCCCTTGTTGGTAAAGGTTGATGAGTCATAGACTCTAACATCTGTGTTGCTGTAATAGTAGGCTTATTTACTTGATTAGATAACCTAATAAGCCTTTTTTGCATTATTGGAGGCTCTGTAAAATCTGTCTCTGTAGCCATATCTCCACGTGCAATCATTTGAGCATCAGCCACATCTATTATAGACTCCATATTTTGTATACCTTCAATATTCTCTATCTTAGTTATTATCTTTATATCTTTACCACCATTTTCGTCTAAAACTCTTCTTACCTCTTTAACATCATCAGCACTTCTTGTAAAAGACACCGCAACATAATCATAATCGTGTTCACAAGCAGTCTTCAAATCTTGTATATCCTTTTCCTTTAAAGCAGGTAACCTAACTGCTGTTCCTGGTAAATTTATAGTCTTTCTACTACCTAACCCATTACCATAAACTACTGTACACACAATATCCTTATCTACAATCTCATCTACAACTAACTCTATAGCACCATCATCTATTAAAATCTTTGTGCCCTGTTTTACATCTTTATACAATTCCTTATATGATACTGACACTCTATCTTTATTTCCTAAAACTTCTTCATTTACAAGAGTAAACTTTTGTCCACTCTCTAAAACTATTTTTTCATTTTTCCCAGTTTCCAACATACCTGTCCTAATTTCAGGTCCTTGCATATCAAGAATCATAGGAATTGGCAATTCAAGCTTTTCTCTTATAGCAATTATTCTTTCAGTTTTCTCTCCTTGCTCCTCATATCCTCCGTGCGAATAATTAATTCTACAAACATTTAATCCTGCTTGAAATAACTCCTCTAATCTATTTTCACTTGCTGGTCCTATTGTCCCTACAATTTTTGTTTTTCTTATTGCTTTCATCTAAAAACTTCCTTTCATATTATTATGTAATTTTATTGTGTTTCAATTTCAATATTCTTCTCTTTTAATCTCTTACTCATAAACTCACCAAGTAAAGTATAAATTACCGACGTTATTGGTAAACAAATTATCATTCCAACAACTCCACCCAGAGCACTACCCAATGCAACAGCAATTAACACTAATACCCCAGGTACACCAACTTTATCTCCTACTACCTTTGGATAAAGTACATTATTTTCAGTCTGTTGTAATATTATGAAAAATATCAAAAATATTAAAGCTTTATTTATAGAAATTGGAATTAATAATATAACCCCTACTAATCCTCCTATTAAAGCCCCAACAATAGGTATAAACGCTGTAACAGCAACTAATGCCCCTATTGTAGCACTATATGGCAATCTTAAAATCAACATTCCTATAGCACAAAGACTGCCTAGCAAAATACATTCCGTAAATTGACCTGTAACAAAATTATAAAATGACCTATTTGATAATTTTGCTATTCTATAAATCTTATCTGCTATGTTTTTATTTACACTAGCATACAAAAATCTTTTTAATTGTACAAAAATTTTCTCCTTACCCATTAACACATATATAGCAAAAATAATTGCTATAACCAAATTCAAAAGCCAACCTAATGTTGATGAAATCATTCCGAAAAAGCGTGTTACCAAAGTTGCACCCAATGTTGTTAATTGATTTGTCATTTCTGAATTAACATTTTCTAAATTAAACTGTAATGTTTCTAATGTACCTTTTATATCTGGATATTCGCGCATTAAATCCTTTATTACTAATTTTGCCCTACCTAATAACTGTGGCAAATAATCAACAATCTCCCTTATAACATCTATTAACTCTGGCACTACTAATATTATTATACCAACTAATACACAAATTATAATCATCAAAGACAATATTATACTTAATGCCCTCTTTGCTTTTGACACTTCTGTCTTTATCTTCTTATTTTTCTTC
The DNA here is from genome assembly GCA_947626295.1 of uncultured Clostridia bacterium. Lineage (GTDB taxonomy): Bacteria > Bacillota > Clostridia > TANB77 > CAG-508 > CAG-269. Next base: position 8,118 of record CANQRS010000014.1, on the reverse strand, counting down.
TTCTTTGATTTAAATACATTCTTCTCAAAAATAGTCATAGGAATATTTAGCACAAACGCTATACCTATCCCTATAATAAAAGGTTTAAAAATACCAGCTAATGAGCAAAAAACATTATATAACAAACTGATATTTTGTAACATCCAATATAATATAACTGCAAAAGCTACAATCTTACATATATTTATTATATCTTTTTTTTGCCAATTCATTCATCCACCTATCTTTCTAACTTCATTTTTATTCTTTCTTTTAAAGAAAACTTAATACTTCGTGGCTCTACAACTGGAACCTTCTTATTACCTAAAACTAATTCTGGATTCCTAGTAGTTAACTCCATTAACTTTTCTTCTCCTACTATATCTTTTATTTTATCTAATATCTCGTGTATCTTTGGATATACCGTACCTTCTCTATGAACATCACTTCCTAAAAATTGCACCATATTATTTTGTAAAAACTTCTTTACCAAAATCTGTGCCCTTTTTCCATACATACCCTCTATGCTACCATAATTACACTGCATCAAAACACCTTTTTGTAACAAATCACATACAAGTTCTGGGTCATCTTGTACATAACTATATCTTTCAGGGTGAGCTAATATAGGTACTAACTTACACTTTAACATTTCAAAAACAGTATCATATAAATTCATTGGCTCTGCTGCCATAGGCATTTCAAACAAAACATAGCTTGTATTATTTATCGTTGAAGCTTTTCCATCTTCCAATAATTTTATAATATTCTCTGTAAGATATATCTCATTTCCCAAATATATATTAACATTTATTCCTTGTTCTTTAAATTTTTTACTAATAGAATCTATCCAAAATTCTCTTTCCTTATTTTCCACTTCATAATAATTTTCCATATAATGCGACGTTGATATAATCTTATCAAATCCTGCCTCTTCTGCCTCTTTAATCAAGTTAAAAGTTTCCTCTACACTCCTTGAACCATCATCAATATTTGGAAGTATATGTGTATGAAAATCTACCATTTGTTTTTACTCCTTTTTATATCAACTAAACAACTACTTTAATTTTTCATTATCAATATAGTCATTTATTTGTTTTAGTATTTCGTTTGTTTTATCTAAAAATTCTGTATTTTGAACATTTTCTCCTGCATTATTCTGTATCTGTGTATTTTCTGTATTATTATTTCCTTCATTTGGCTGTACATTATTCGCCTCATTATTAACAATATTATTATTATTTTCAAGCTCCTTGTTCAATTCCAAAATATTTGCATTTACCCTTTCATTAAACTCATCAATCTTCTTAACTACTGTTTTTTTAGTTGCCATCTTATTAGATGTATGTGCTCCATAATATTCATATTCCCTATTACCAGCTGGAACCTTATTTAACACAACACCTGCAATCTTTCCTCCAACATTTTTTATATTTTTTATAATTCTATCTAAAGACTCTTTCTTTGTACTCTTGTATGATGTTACTATTATCGTTGAATCTACTAATCTTGATAAAATTATTGAATCTGCAACCAATTCACAAGGCGTACCATCAAATATAACAATATCACATAATGCTTTTAACTGCTCTATTAAATTTATCATCTGTGCTGATACCAACAACTCTGATGGATTAGGTGGTACACTTCCCGCAGTAATCATATATAAATTTTCCACCTCTGTCTCTTGAATATATTTCTCCAAGCTCTCTGTTGACCTTCCATCATCAGTAATCTCTGCTTGAGACAAATAATTTGACAATCCAGGTTTTGGTGCAACATCAAATATCTGATACTCTCTACCCTTTCTCATATCAGCATCAACTAAAATTACCTTCTTTCCCGCTTGTGCAAAAGTAACTGCTAAATTAGATGTAGTCCAACTCTTTCCCTCTCCTGCAAAAGTAGAAGTTACAAGTAATGTTTTCATTTTTTTATTTATATCCATAAACTGGATATTAGTTCTTAATGTTCTAAAAATTTCTGAAATAGGAGATTTTGGATTTTTTTGTGCTATTACCTCTTTTTTCATTATTTCTTACCTCCTTTTTCATTTTCAAAACTATCAATTAATGGAATAGACGCTAATACAGGTACTCCATACAATTTTTCTATCTCTTCTGCTGACTTTACAGTAGTATCTAACATATTTAAAATAAATATATATGCCAAAGCAATTACAAATCCAATAAATGCAAATATTATTATATCTCTTGTATGATTTATATTTGATGGAACATCATTTACCTCTGCCTCATCAACAATATAAACATTATCTATATTATATATATCATTTATTTTCTCTGAAAATACTTTTGCTATCTCATTTGCTATCTTAGCAGCATATACCGCATTTTCGTGTGTTACTTCTATCTTAATAACATCTGCATCTTCTACTGATGTTACTGTAACATTCTTTCTTAATACATCTTCATTTTCGTCTTTCATATCTAAGTTTGATATTACTTCTCTTAAAACATTTTTACTACGTACTAATTCTCTATATGTAGGAACCAACTTTGCATTTAATGTTACATCTGTAGTTGTAATATAATTCTCATTTCCTCCCTGTGTACCAGTCATCGCAAGAACTAAAGTCGTAGATGCACTATACTTAGGTGTTGTAAACCCTATAGTATATACAGTTCCTATTATTATAAACACTATAATAACCAATAATATTTGTATTTTTTTATTCCAAAATATTACAAATAACTCTTTTAAATCTATTTCTTCCATTTTTTCTTATTTCCTTTCTTTAGGAAATTGTTTCCTAACTTTCTTCTATTCTTCTTCGTCATTTAATCCATATTTTTTCATATTATGTATTAGATTTGACACGATAATCAATAAAATTCCTACCACAGATAAGCCTATACCATAAGACATTATTCTTCCAAACACATCTTGCAACACATTTCTTATATTTGTTGATATTACATCATTTAATAATGTAATTGTATTTAACTTAACCTTTAAATTTACATACATATTAATAACTACAAATATTACTCCACTTGATAAAAGTGATACTCCTATTGCAGAAAATGCTTTATAGACTCTTCTTCTATTTATACATAACATAAGTATTAATGATGCACCTAGTATTACGACAAGTACCTTTTGTCCCATATCTTTATACTCTATAACCCTCTTTAAAACATTTCCAATCTGCTTTTCATAACTTGTATGTAATATCGTATCCTCATATTCTTTTCCAATATGCTCTACAAAATCCTCTATTGCCGCCTTTTCTTCTGTTGAAAGACTTCTACCCTTTAAAGATTTATCAATATTAGCTTGCAATTTTTTTTCAATCTCAGCTGTAGAAATATCTTCTCCTAATCCATAATATATATTACCTATAATTGTATTTGTATCTTCTCTTACTTCGTCTTTCGTTACAATATCCTTTATTACATCTTCCTCTAACCCTGACTGTTGTATATAATTTTCAAAATTTTGTTCTACCAATTCACTTACTTTATTATAATAATCTGTTTTATCAAACTGCTCCATAATATAGCTTTTACTTAATACCGTCGAAGAAAAAACTTGTATTAGTATTATTGCTAAAATCGTTAAAGTTGCAATGAATGATAATATAAATGTTATAATTCTTTTTATTATTCGCACTACTACTATTCCTCCCTTACTTCTCCAAATTAGCATATACTACATATCTTTTTGTCGTGTACCCTATATTATTAAACGGATAGCAGGTATATACCATTAGTTTTTCTTCTTTATTTTGAATTGGCATTTTCTCTAACTCTGTTTCTTGTATTAATTGCATATCATAAATTTTATACTTATACTCGCCATAAGATGTTTTTACTATTATTTCATTTCCTTTTTGTAACTCTGAAAATCTTCTAAACACTTTTTTAGAATTATGGCCCATATATATTATAGAGCCACCTTCTCCAGGAAAATAGCTTCCACTAGAATGACCTACTCCCTTTTTTAATATCTCTAAGGTATCTCCAAAATACACTGGTAAATCAACATCTATTTTAGGTATCTCAATTGTAGCATACTGAGTACCATATTCAGGATAATTTTTTATTTTATTTTTTTCATCTAATACTATTTCTTTAACCTCTGGCTTATTCTCTACATCAATAGCCACTTTATTCGCTAATATCATAGTTTCTTTTATTCTAGCCCCAAAGAAAAAATCCACCATAAACATTATTGAGATTATAATTAATAAAGCAACTATTAGATGTATAATAGTTGCTTTTATTGTCTTTTCAATAAACTTACGCATTAGCAAATTTCTTTCTTGCTACATATCCTGCTACTAGGGCTACTACTACAACTGAAGAAACAACTAATACTAAACTTGTACTATTTCCTGTATAAGCAGCTTTCTTCTCTAATGAAGCAGAGTCAATTAATTTTCCATTTTGATAAACGTTTACTCTTTTATTTGAAAAGCTTAAAGTTAAATCAAGAACATCTGCTGCTTCAATAGCTATAGTCTTTATTTGTTCTTTTTGGTCTGCTGTTAATTTACTATAACTAGTTGTTCCAGCATCTTTCATAACTTGTATAGCAGCTTCTGCTTTAGCTACTATTTCGTTAGCTTGTTCATCTGTAACTTCGTTATCAGCTAAATATCTATCTATTTTTACTTTGTGCTCGGCTGTCATTCCATATTTCTTTCCCATAGCATATAATTCGTCTGATAAAGTGTTACTTGTTGTTGCGTTTACAGCTGTAGCAACTGTTGCTAACATTACAAATAAAACTAAAAATGATACTAACTTCTTCATTTTCTTCCTCCTTTTTATTTTACTTCAATCATTATAACATCTAAAACTTTTTTATGCAAGTATTTTTTCTATTTTTTTATTTTTTCTTACACAAAATTTTCAAAATCGCTATTATATCAATGCTCTTAAGACTTTATAATTTTATTATATATATCAATAGCATAATTATCAGTCATTCCAGAAATATAATAAATAATAGCCCTATAATACTCAATTTCATTGTCAATATTAAATATCACATCATTTTTATTCCTTTCATTTCTTTCATAACTCCAATAACACCTAATCCAATCATCAAAAGCATTCATTAATTCTGGACAATTCCTTTTAGCACTTTCCACATTTTTATAACTTGCTTTTAAAAACTCATATATAGTATTTATTATTAACTCAAAATACTTATTAGACGCAGTAACTTTATCTGACAAATATATTTTCTTATAATTAAACTCCTTTATCTTATTAATCTTCTTAAATACATCATCTGAAAAACACAACCCATCTTCACAATTTGAATTTTCGCATAAATCATATATAAATTCATTTATAATATTAGTATTATTAATTACCTCATCAGAATCACAATTTAATATTTCATATAATTCTTTTATATCCTTATCTAAAATACCTAAAGTTATAGCATCTATAATATCTCTACCCAAATATGAAATTTTATCTGCAATTTTTACAACACACCCTTCCCAAGTATAAGGCGCAAATTGATTTGCTTTCTTACAATCTGCTAAATCTATAAAATCTGTTCTAGGTTTTATCTTATTTTCATCAATTTCTCCACAATGTGAAATTACTCCATCTCGTACAGAATATGTTAAATTCAAATTTTGATAATTCCCCTTTGTATCCTCCAGCAATTCAATTTTATCTAGCATATCCAAGCTATTCTTCTCGTGCCAAAAACTTTCTCCAATATCTCTTTCTGAAATACTTGATAATATCTTTTCCCCTTGATGACCAAATGGACTATGACCTATATCGTGTGCTATTGCTATTGCCTTTGTCAACTCTATATTAAGCCCTAAATATTTAGCCAACATATAACTAATTGACTCAACATACATTATATGTTCAATTCTAGTACATATATGGTCATTTGTTGGAGAATAAAACACTTGTGTTTTATGCCTCATTCTTCTAAAAGCCGTACTATGTATAATCCTTGTATAATCTCTATCAAATTCCGAACGAATATCATTTTCCTTCTTATATAATGGCTTATTCCTCTTTATTATATTTTGCCATTTAGGATTCCTTTCATTCGCAGCAACCTCTACAAAACTATTTTTCATTTATTCACTCCTTTATAGATATAATACTTTTATCATTATACTGCATCATAAAAAAGTTTGCAACGAATTACAAACTTTTTCTAATTTTTTTACATTTTATTTTTCTCTTGTCCATAGTACGCGCCCTGTCCGTGTTTTCTTAAATAATGTTTATCTAATAAATTATCAGAAATCTTTATTTTATTATCAGATATTTTCTCTGTATAATATGCCATTTGAGCAATCTTTTCTAAAACTACTGCATAATAAACTGCTTCATCTGCATCTTTCCCCCAAGTAAATGGTCCGTGCTCTCTACATAAAACTGCTGGCATTTTCTCCGCATCTAGCTCTTTAAATAACTCTGCAATAACCCTACCTGTATTTTTTTCATAATCATTTTCAATTTCTTCTTTATTTAAAGCTCTTGTACACGGAATATCTCCATAAAAATAATCTGCGTGAGTTGTTCCATAAACTGGTATATCTCTTCCTGCTTGTGCCCATTCTGTAGCCCAAGTAGAATGTGTATGAACAATTCCTCCTATATTTTCAAAAGCCTTATATAATTCTATATGAGTCGGTGTATCTGAAGACGGTTTTAGTTTTCCCTCAACCACATTTCCTTCTAAATCCACAACAACCATATCTTCAGCTTTCATTTTTTCATATTCTACTCCACTAGGCTTTATAACTATTAAATTTCTTTCTTTATTTATTGCACTTACATTGCCCCAAGTATATATTACCAAATTCTGTTTCACTAGTTCCAAATTAGCTTTTAATACTTGTTCCTTTAAATTCTCTAACATATTATCACCAACTACTAATTAATCTTTGACAGTATTTCTATTGTCCTCTCTATTCCCTCTTTTATATTATATCCTGCTTTCCAACCAATTCCTTGTAATTTTCTACTATCTAATAATGATTTCATCGAATTACTATATCCTGCCTTTTCTATATTATCTGGTAACTCAAAAACTACATTTGTACCAACATAATTTGCCACTATTTCTGCTAACTCTTTTAATTTAATATTAGACTTATCATCGGCTATATTATACGCTTCTCCTTTTTCTCCTAATAATAATACTGTTAATAATGCCGAAACTGCATCTGCTACATAAATATATGAATAATACTGAAGCCCTTCACTCTTTAGTACAACATCTTTCTTCTCAATTCCATTTTTTATAAATTGTGAAGATGCTTTCGTATCAGTCATCAACATTGTAGCACCATATACTCTTGGAAACCTTGTAATTACAATATCCATATCTTTTTGTGAAATATAAGCTTGACATAAAGCTTCTGCACATCTTTTGCTTTCAGGATATCCTGCCCTAAGAGTATTACAATTTATATATCCACAGTAATTCTCTTCAAATTTTTCTATATCTCCTCTATTCTCTCCATAAATTTCACAAGTTGATGCAAACACAAATCTTTTAATTGACTGTCTTGAGCCATATTCAAGCAAATTATTAGTTCCTATAACATTCGTAGAAATTGTATCTATCGGATTTAACGCATAAGCTTTAGGATGTGTATTACTTGCTAAATGCACTATATAATGTACATTCTCTACTTCTTCAAAATCTATCTTCTTATTAATATCACATACTATAATCTCAAAATTTTTATCCCCTAAATATCTTTTAAACCTTTCTTTTGCTTTTCCACTATCCCTACTAATAACATATATCCTACAGTTTAATTTAGACATTATATTTTTTTCCATTAAAACATCTACTAAAAAACTTCCAATTAGCCCATTTCCTCCTGAAATTAACACAGATTTATCTTGTAACCTTCCCCAAGGTAAATCTTTTTCGCAAATTTTCTTTATATCTTCTATATATAAATTATTATCCAATAATTCCATAATCAATTCACTCCTATTTTAACCAATCTGATTTATTAGTTTTCAATAATGCTTTGAATATCTCAATATCATCTGGTGTTGTTAATTTCAGATTTTTTTCTGAACCGGTAGAAAAATATACTTTTCTTCCCAATTCTATATATAATGTACAACTTGCAACAGAATTTGTAATTCCTTTTTCTTC
>CANQRS010000013.1 GCA_947626295.1 uncultured Clostridia bacterium | reverse complement strand
AAAGAAAATCAATATATAGATGTAGCAGTATTTAAAAGAGAATATTCAAATGTAAAATATCAGGCGATAATAGAATTGAAGTACATTAAAAAAGAAGAAGCCAAGACGAGAAGTCAAAAACAAAAAGCAATAGCAGAAAAACGTCAAATGGCAATAGAGCAAATACAAGCTTACTCGCAGGATGAAAGATTGCCACAAGAGAATATGAAGAAATTTGTAGTAATTTATGTGGGACAAAAATTAGAGTTGTTAGAAGAAATTATGTAGAAAAATACAATTTATAGATAGAATATTGGAAAAATATTGCAAAAGTATTGATTTTTTGGAAAAACGCTAGTCTAATATGACTAGAAATTGGGGAAGTTTAGCTTCTTTAATTTGAATATCGATAAATAATTGTTTACTCCTGAAAATGAAAAGAGAAGGACTTAAGTGTATATACTTTAGTCTTTTTCTGTTTAGATTGTTTTACATCATTCTACAAACTAACAAAAATAAAAAATTTTGACGAGTATAAAATGTTTAAAATATACCAGTGCATATACATAAAAATATTGACAAAACAGGAAAAATGAGTTAAGATATATAAGAAAAAATACGATAGGAGAAATTATATGAAAGACAAAAAAATAAGTGAAAATGTCTTTGGAAATATACTATTAGCAATAGCGGTAATGTTGTATTTTATAATATTATACTTTGCACAAGAAAAACTAAGCTCAAATCATTTAACCATAGGAATGCAAATAGTAAGTGCAATTGTATTAGTATTAGGGATTATATGTTTAGAAATAGCATATAAGAAAGACAGCGGAAAATTAACAATAAGTGCTATAGAAATGTTAGTGTTATCAGGTTATACTTTTTCTATGGAACACGTAACGCAAGTAAATGGAATTGGAATGGAAAAGTATGTAGCGATATCATCGTGCCTATTTACAGTATATTACATACTAAAGGCGATAATAATATATACAAAAGAAAGAAAGGAATATTTAAAAAGCTTGAGTGATATAAGGGATATAGTAAATATTGAGCCAGTAAAAAAAGAGGCTGAAAAGAGAAAGGAGAACTAATCAATGAAATTAGTAAATGTAGGATTTGGAAATATAGTTTCAATAGATAAAATAGTATCAATAGTGAGTCCAGATTCAGCTCCAGTTAAAAGAATGGTACAAGATGCAAAAGATAATAAGATAGCTGTAGATGCTACTTATGGAAGAAAAACGAGGGCAGTAATAGTGACAAATTCAGGGCATATAGTATTATCAGCAATACAGCCAGAGACGATTGCTGCAAGGATAGATAAAGATATATCACTAAAAGATGAAAATTTAGAAGAGATTGATTAGAAAAGGGGAGGATAAAGATGATAGTAAAACCAACAGTAAATGAATTATTAAAACACGCAGAAAATAGATATGCATTAGTTATAGAAACATCAAAAAGAGCAAGACAAATAACAAAAGGGAGTGAAAAATTAACTGATATAGATGACAAGTCAGCAGTAACAATCGCAGCAAATGAGATAGCAGAAGGAAAAGTGGCTATAGTAGATGGTAGTGTTGATAATATTGAAGAAACTGAAAGTAACGAAGAACTTCAAGAAACTCGAGAAATGCAAGAAGAACAAGAAAATAAAGAAGCTGAAGAAATAGAAGAAAAAGAGGGAGAAGAATAATGTTAGTCATATTATCAGGAGTTGCAGGTGCAGGAAAAGATACAATAAAAAAAGAATTAATAAAAAGAATGGAAAATGTAGAATCAATGCCATCATATACTTCAAGACCAATGAGAGATGGAGAAGTTAATGGAGAAATATATCATTTTGTAACAAAAGAGCAATTCGAGGAAATGATAAGAAATGATGAGTTTTATGAATATGATATACATCATAATAATTATTATGGAACATCAAAGAAAGTGTTAAATGATAAAATAAAAGATGGAAAGATAATAGTAAAAGATATAGATGTAAATGGAACACAAGATTTGGTAAATTTATTGGGCAGAGAAATAAAAATTGTTACAATCTTTTTAAGAGTTCCAAAAGAGGAATTAAAAAGAAGATTGGAGGAGAGAACAGAAAATCCAAATCCAGAAGATATTACATTGAGACTTAATAGATTTGATTATGAGGAATCAAAAATTTCATTATACGATTATGTTTTAAAAAATAATGATTTGGAAAAAACGGTTCAAATAATAATGACAATATTAGAAAATGAATATAATATGACTCATTAAGTGCAATATAAATACTGTTTAGGAATTTTATGAATATAATGTAATAAATTTGTAATATTAGTGTAACGAAAAAGTAATAATAAAATTATAAAAAATACTTGATATTTTTGTAAATTTATAGTATCCTAAAGTAGGTAAATAAGTAAGTATTTAATAAATAAATACAAAGGAGGAAGAAAAATGGCAGAATTAAACGATAATTTTAAAGGAGCTTTTGGTGGAGTAAATTTCAATGCAGGAGAACAAGCATTGAATAATGATGGAATATGGAAAGATGTTAATAGTTTTGATAATCAAAACGAAAATGCAGAAAACGTAAACCAAGAAAATCAAGGAAGCGAAAATAATACAACATTCAGACAAATAAATAATCAAGAACTTCCTATAAAACCATCTATTTGGACAAAAATCAAATCATTCCTATGCCAAGAAGTAGATTTAAATGCACCAATTAAGGTAGAACTTACACCATACCAACAACAAGTGGAAAATGAAATTAATGACTTTTTACATCAAGAAGTTTCATTTAAAGGCTTTTTCAATCTTTTCAAAAGTTAAAATATAAGAAGCACTAAATAAAGGTGCTTTTTTTGTGTTATAAAATTTTTAACGAGAAAAAGTAATTAAAAATTTTTTGTTTATGTGAAAATATATATACTTTTAGAGTTTTAGAAGTCATAATGTATTGACAAACAATAAGTATATTTGGTATAATAGATAAGTATGATTATAAAAGAGAAAAATATAAATTAAAAAGGGAAGGTATAGTAAATGAATAATAAAAATATAAGAAACATAGCAATAATAGCACACGTTGACCACGGTAAAACAACATTAGTAGATAGTTTGTTAAAACAAAGCCATATATTTAGAGATAATGAACAAGTGGCAGAAAGAATAATGGATTCAAATGACTTAGAAAAAGAAAGAGGAATCACAATTCTTTCTAAAAATACATCTGTTATGTATAAAGATGTAAAAATAAATATAGTTGATACACCTGGTCACGCAGACTTTGGAGGAGAGGTAGAAAGAGTTTTAAAAACTGTAGATGGTGTTCTTTTATTGGTAGATAGTTTTGAAGGAGCAATGCCTCAAACAAGGGAAGTATTGAAAAAAGCATTAGCATTAAATTTAAAGCCAATAGTTGTTATAAATAAAATAGATAGACCTGGAGCAAGACCAGAAAAAGTAGTAGATGAAGTAATAGAGTTATTTATAGAATTAGAAGCAACAGATGAGCAATTAGATTTTCCAGTAGTATATGCTTCAGCTAAAAATGGAGTATCAAAATTATCAATGGATGAGGAAGATAAAGATATGACTCCATTGTTTGAAACAATAGTAAATACTATTGATGCACCTAATTGTGATGAAGATGGAACAACTCAAATGTTAGTATCAAATATAGATTATGATGATTATGTTGGTAGAATTGCTGTAGGAAGACTTGAAAGAGGAAATATAACAACAGGAATGACAGTAGCAGTATGCAAAGACGAAGATAAAATTGAACAAGGAAAAGTTTCAAAAATATATACACATATTGGGTTAAATAAAGTAGAAGTTGAAGAGGCAAAAGCTGGAGATATAATTGAAATTGCTGGAATTGCTAATATTAGTATCGGAGATACAATATGTGACCCTAATAATATAGAAAAAATAGATTTTGTAAATATAGATGAACCAACAGTTTCAATGACTTTTAGTGTAAATAATGGTCCATTCGCAGGTAAAGAAGGTCAATTTGTTACATCAAGGCATATAAGAGACAGATTATTTAAAGAAACTGAAAGAAATGTGTCTTTAAGAGTAAAAGAAGGCGAAACACCAGATTCGTTTGAAGTATCAGGTAGAGGTGAATTACATTTAGCAGTTTTAATAGAAACAATGAGAAGAGAAGGGTTTGAGCTTTTGGTATCTAGACCAAAAGTTATAATAAAAGAAATAAATGGAGTTAAATGTGAGCCAATAGAAAGTTTAGTGGTAAATGTTCCAGATGACTCTGTAGGAACAGTAATAGAAAAACTTGGAAGAAGAAAAGGCGAAATGGTAAATATGGAGCCTGCAGAAATAGGACACACGAAAATAGAGTTTAATATACCAGCAAGAGGGTTAATTGGATATAGAACAGAGTTCCTTACAGATACAAAGGGAGAAGGAACAATGGCTAGTATATTTAAAGGATATGAGCCATTTAAAGGAGATGTTGTTTCAAGAGTTAGAGGTACAATAGTAGCTTTTGAAAATGGTAAATCAGTTACATACGGGTTGTATAATGCACAAGAAAAAGGTGACTTATTTATTGGTGCAGGTGTAGATGTATATGAGGGAATGATAGTTGGATTAAATTCAAGAGGAGAAGATTTATCTGTTAATGTATGTAAAGAAAAACATTTAACAAATACAAGAGCATCTGGTTCAGATGATGCTTTAAGACTTGTTCCGCCAATTCAAATGTCACTTGAAAAGGCTATAGAGTTTATTCAAGATGATGAACTTGTAGAAGTTACACCAAAAAATATTAGACTTAGGAAAAAGATTTTAAATAATAAAGAAAGAGAAAGAATGTCAAGAAAATAAATTAAAAAAGGAGCATAAGCTATGTCTAAATTAGATAGTAGAACAGGAAGATATACATCCAGTTATAAAAAACGTAAGTGGGGTGAAACAATGAGAAATATGATAACTAGTGAGCAAAAAAGGGTAAAATATGAGAGAGAAAGAAAATTGAATAAGCAATTAGGACCAAAAGAAATTATGAGGCAATTAATAGAAAAAGGATATCCTGACGAAGAAGCAATAAAGTATATACAAAATAAATTTGAAGCATTTCAAATGGAAGAAGAATTATTAAAAAGTTGGATAAAGGAAATAAAACAGGAATTAGCTTTCAAGAATAAATATAGACAAATTGGAGCTGAAGATGGAAGATAATAATTTAATTTTTAAAACTATTAAACAAAAAGCTATAGAAGAACACATACCAATTATAATGGACGATACTTTAAAAGTAATGGCAGAGATATTAAAAGAAAAAAGACCTAATAGAATTTTGGAGATTGGTACTGCTGTTGGTTATTCTGCAATATGTTTTTCGCAGTATTTAAGTGAAGGTGGAGTAATTGATACTATAGAACGTGATGAGGAAAGAATAGTTGAGGCTAAAGAAAATATAAAGAAAATGAATTTACAAAATAAGATTAATATTTATGAGGGAGATGCAGTAGATATATTGCCAACATTAAATGAAAAGTATGATGTGGTATTTATAGATGCAGCTAAAGGAAAGTATCCATTTTTCTTGAAAGAAGCTTTGAGAATGTTAAAGAAACAAGGAATTATTTTTGCAGATAACATTTTATATAAAGGTTATGTTATGAGTGATTATAATAAGCATAAACAACGTACAGCTGTTAGAAATTTGCGTGAATATATAAAAGAGATTACAGAAAATTCAAATTTAGAAACTGAAATTTTAGAAGTTGGAGATGGATTAGCTGTAAGTAAATTAATTAAATAAAAGTGAAAACACCTACTATGAAAAAATATTCATAGTAGGTGTTTTCGTCGTAATGCGACCAAGAAGGAAGATTAGAAGGACTTACGTCTCTGAAGAATCTGAGACGATTTATACAATCCTATGTAATCCAAAAGTTTATTATCCTCTTTGGAATAATAAAATCCCTCCATATCGACTCTAGCAGGGTCGAAATCTATGCCATTGTTGGCATATTTCTCAATATCGTGGTTTAGGTGGGAAGCATCTCCGGTCTCGGCCCGAATATGCATATCCATTGTACGACATTGTAACTCGAAACATCTACCATCAGGTGCGCGGAAAATCGCGTGTACTGATTGATACCCATTAGATTTAGGGTAACGGATATAATCCTTTATACAGTAGCGATATTCCGGAGAAATAATCTCTGTCTGAGGTATCACGATACCATTAATTTTCGCATTTTCAAACGAAAAGGAATTTTTTGGAATCTGTGTCGATTCACAAATCGAGAAACCTTTCACGATACAGAGTTCAGAGCAAAATTCAAGTACCCTGTAAATTTCTTTTATTAATTCAGGACAATCCTTACCGAAAATAATGATTCGGAAGGCAATCATATCTCGCAATAAATCAAGAGGCTTATTAAGCTCTTGATATAGGAGAATTTTCTGCTCTGTTTTAATTAAGGATTTCCGACGACCTTCGATAATAAATCGAAGTGTTGGAGACTTTCTATCTAACAAGTCGTGTAACTTGTTGAACAAATTTCGGATTTGAGATAAAAAACGTCGGTCTTTGACATATTTATCTCTGTACTCTTTCAACTTTTGAGCATGCTGAATGCTGGAAAGAGTATTGTACGTCTCTAAATCAGAGATGTACGCATCGAGAATCTCTAACACACTACTGTGTGTATAAAGATAATCAATGAGTTCGGGTTGATAATCCATTTGCACGTTGTTTCCTCCATATCCTTCTTTAAAAAAACGTATATAATATTATTATACCATAAAAAGCGGTAAAAATAAATGGCTTTATCCAAAAATTTAGCCTATTAGGAGAAGAATTGCTGCTTTATATACAATTTTTAAATGCCATTGCCCAAAATGGTTGAAAATTAAGTAAAAATCGTGTATAATATTTAAGAAAAAGAAAAAAGAAAGGAAAAAATGATGAATAAAATAGAATTGTTAGCACCAGCAGGTAGTTATGAAAAAGCCAAAACAGCATTTTTATATGGAGCAGATGCAGTATATTGTGGAACTTCATCATTATCATTAAGAACGAGAGCAGATATGAAAGATGATGATTTAATAAAAACAATAAAATATGCACATAGTATAGGAAAAAAGATATATGTTACATTAAATATATTTGCATTTGATGATAAGTATCCAGAAATAATAGAAATGGCAAAGAAATTAAATGAAGTAAAACCTGATGGAATAATAGCAGCAGATGGAGGAGTAATAGAAGTATTAAAACAATATGCGCCTGATATTCCAATAAATATAAGCACACAAGCTAATATAGTTAGTTTACAGGATTGTAATTTTTGGTATAAAAATGGGGCTAAAAGAATGATAATGGCAAGAGAGTTAAATAAAGAGCAATTAAAATATATAATGGAAAATAAGCCAAAAGAAATGGAGATAGAAATTTTTGTACACGGCGCAATATGTTTTTCTTATTCTGGTAGATGCTTTTTAAGTGATTTTTTATCAGGAAGAAGTGCAAACTTGGGAGATTGTGCACAAAGTTGTAGATGGTCATATAATTTATATATGGAGGAAAAAAATAATCCAGGAAATCTTATGCCAGTTGAGTTAGAAGAAAATAGTACAAGTATATTGTCATCAAAAGATTTGTGTTTAATAAAAGAAATACCAGAAATAATTGAGATGGGAGTTGACAGTATAAAGATTGAAGGAAGATTAAAGACAGAATATTATTTAGCAAGTATTATAAATATTTACAGAAATGCAATAGATGATTACATAAAAAGCCCAGAAGAATTCAATAAAAATATAGATAAATATATAGAAGAAATAGAAAAAGTGAAAACTAGAGGACTTACTACATTTTATTTTAATGATAGAGATAATAAAGATATCCAAGAATATGAAGGAAAACAATATAATGTGAATTATGAATTTGGAGGCAAAGTTTTAGAGTGTACAGAAGAGAATTGTGCAACTATTGAAATAAAGAATAAATTGTCTGTAGGAGATACAATGGAAATAATTATACCATACAAAATAGAACCAGTTAAGTTTATTATAGAAAAATTGTGGGACGTGGAAACAGATGAAGAGATTTCTACAGTTAATCCAGGTAAATTAGGACAAAAAGTAAAAATGCAATTACCTATCAAATGTAATCCTAATTGGATTTTAAGAAGAAAAAAGTAATTGCAAATATTTTATTATTCAAATAAGCAGGATATGCAAAGTCCTAAAATTAAACTAAGAATTCCGATGATGCCATCAATATTAAAGGAAATACCAGGATATAATACAAATATTGAGCCTATTGTAAATCCAATAATACAGAAAAATGTTTGTGTATGGAAATTATCTAAAAGAAATTTGATAAGTTTCATACATATAATAGAACCTATACCTAACCCTATAGCTAATGGTATAAGTAATGGAAGGTATAAAGAGGCAACAGAGACCAGATAAGCATCATATATACCAAGAAGCATTAAAATCAAGGTACTACTAATGCCAGGGATTATTACTCCGGCAGACATTAAAAATCCACACAAAATGATGAATGGGTAACTATATTCTTTCACAGAAGAAGCGAAATTTAGGTGATTTTCAAGTAATACCAAAGAAACTCCTACTAAAAAAGAAAGAGTCAAATAAATTAAATATTGTTTTTTAAAAGTCTGTTTTGTACAGGCTTTTTTTATCAATTCTGGAATGCTACCAAGAATGAGTCCAATAAATACAAATTTAGTTTGAAGAGGATAGGCATAAAATATGTATTTTAAAATATTTCCAAATAAAAGTATACCACAAAAACAGCCTAAAGCTATTGGAAATAAAATTTTAAAATTATATTTTATATTTTTAAAAAAGTTTAAAGCACAATTTAGTAGTGTTTCATAAATTCCAAAAATGACACATAAAACTCCACTACTTATACCAGGTAAAATCGCACCAGCACCTATTGCGATGCCTTTAAAAAAGTCTTTAAAAAAGTTCATTTAATCAACTCCATATTTTTTCGTTTTTTTATTAATATATATAGAAAGAAAAAGGAAAATATGATATATTAAAAAAGATAAATAAAAAATGAACCAAAGTTAAAGTTCAAACATCTAATAAGTATATTAGATGAAAGAAAGGGGAGAAAGATGGATTTAGATGCAATAAAAAAAGCAAAAAATGGAGATACAAATGAAATAGGACGTTTATTACAAGAAAATATGCAGTCAATGTACAGAGTTGCATTTGGTATCTTAAAGACAGAGGAACAAATAGCTGATGCTGTCTCAAATACGGTAGTTATAGTATTTGAAAAAATTAATACCTTAAAAAAAGAAGAATTTTTCAAGACGTGGCTGACTAGGATTTTAATAAATGAATGCTATAAGATACATAATCAAAATAAAAAAATAGTTTATTTAGAAAACTATAATGAAGCAAATCTTAGCTATAATGAAAGATATACAGATTTTGAGGTTAGAGAACTAGTAAGAAATTTACCAGAAGATTTAAAAGAGATAGTAGTTTTATATTACTTTGAAGATTTTAGTGTGAAGGATATTGCGAAAATTGTCAAAATTCCTGAGGGAACAGTAAAATCAAGATTATCAAGAGCAAGAAAAGAATTAGAACAAAAATTGATGATAAATGAGGGAGAAAGGAGGCAGGAAAATGGATAATAATGAATTAGATAAAATCATAAAAGAAAAATTAAATAATAAAATTAAGCCATCAGCAGAATTTGAGGGAAAAATACAAAATGTTATAAGACAAAAACAAAATGAACACATTCCTCAAAAGAAAAAAGTCATTAATTTTAATGGAATGACTAAAATAATATCGGTAGCTGCAATATTTGTTGTAGTTTTCACAGTAGGGATTTTAATAAATAAGAGAGATGGCGAAAATGAAACAACAATAGATGTAACATCATCAATAAAAGCTATAGAACCAACGAAATTAAATAGTGGGGTATTAGCAAATGATTCAGAATTTTTAATATATACAGAAGAAGATAATGCAAATGTTGAGAGTGTGCAAAAAAGTGTATTTGTAGAGCCAGCACTTGATTATACAATAGAAAAAACGGGAAATGGTAATGAATATAAATTAAAATTTAAACAAAATATTCCTGATAATACTATAGTAAAATTACAATATGTAAAAAATAAAATAACAGAAAATAGTTGGGCATATCAAACATCTAATAAACTAAGTGTAACTAGTGCGTTCCCAAGTGATGAAGAGACAGCTTCTACAAAAACAGCAATAGAAGTAGATTTTTCTTATGCTAATGTAGAAAATGTAGAAAATAATGTTGAAATAACACCTAGTGTAGAAGGAAGTTGGACTCATTTAGGAAAAAAATGGAGATTTATTCCAAATAGTCCTTTAAAGAAAAATACACAATATACAGTAAGGGTCAAGAAAGGAATAAGTGTAAAAGACCAAACTTTAGAGCAAGATTATGTATTTAAGTTTGAAACTTATAAACAAGGAGATTATGAGTATTGTGAATATGCTCCAATATCATTAGATGGAATAAATAATTATAAAAATGATGAAGCGGTAAGAATGTACTATGTAGGCGAAGCAACACCAAAAAAAGTATCAATAAGTAGATTTAATACAGAGGACGATTTTATAGAATATTTAACTGACAAAACAATGCAAAAAGCAGTTGACAAAAAAGAAGTAAAATTTGATGTTGAAAAAAGAGAATATAATAATTATATACAATTAAAAGATACATTACAAAATGGATATTATGTTGCAACTGTGGAGGGCTCAAAAAATAGGGAATTATTTAATTGTCCAATCCAGATAAATGATTTATCAGCTTATGTAATGGAGAGCGAAAGAGATGTGATATCTTGGGTTGCAAGTGAAAATAACTTAGCAGGAAATATAAATGTAGAATTTAAAAATAAGACAATACAAACTAATAATGAGGGAATTGCTACATTTGAAGATATAAATGAAGGTTCAGAGAAAACGCAATATATGAAGATTGGAAATCAAGGAAGTAGGCTAATTGTTGGAGTTTATGAGTATAATACAAATGAATATCCATCAGCATATATATATACAGATAGACCATTATATAAAAATACAGATACAGTAAATATTTGGGGAGTTGTACCTGTAAAGCAATTTTATGATGGTGTAGAAAATCAATTTTATATCAAATTAAATGATGAAGAAAAACAAAAGGTTGAAGTTGGAGAAGACGGAAACTTAAATTATAAATTACAATTAAATAATCATACAGATGATGGAGATTATTCTGTAATAAGATTATATTATAAAGAACAAGAGATTGCATCAAGGGATATTAGTATATCTAATTATGAATTACAAAATTATAATTATGAGATGATAATGAATAAAAATTATGCTTATGAAGGAGATAAGTTTGAATTTGATGTAAAGGCTACACATATAACAGGGTTAGCAGTAGCAAATAAAGAGGTAATAATTAAATATGGTGAAGAAACTCAATATAGAGAAACAACAAATGAAGATGGTATAGCACATTTTTCTATAGATATACCAGAATCAGAGGACGTAACAACAGAGCTAACTTGTTTAGATATTTCTATATATAATGGTGAGGCAGAAGAATATACTGATAGTGAAGATACAGGTACAGTATATATTTTAAATAGAACTACTTATACTGAACAAAAAGAAAAGAATGGTGGATGTGATGTAACATTATATAAATTAGTTAAAGATAAAGATGTCAAGACGAGTTTTGAAGAAGTATCAAAACTTTATGATGGAGTTTATAATACAAGTGTAAAAATATCTTTAAGTGAACAAGTATGGAGAAGAACTTTAAAAGGTTATGTATATAATGAATATACAAAGGAAAATGAACCACAATATTCTTTTGAGCAAGCTGAGGAAAATCATATTGATGTAACTACAGTAAATACTCAAAATGGAAAGTTTAGTATTAATTATGATGATTTCAAAGACAAAATTAAACCAAATACTGATGAAGAAAATTATACATATAACATAGAAATTTCTTATAAAGATACAGAAGGAAGAGAAATAGTAGATATAGAAAATTATTACATATCAGATGGAGGAGATATTTATAATAGTGGTATCGGTTATTATTATGCTCAAGGATTTGAGGAATTTAATAATGCAGATGGTACAGAAAATATGAATATAAATAGTGGACTATATTATACATATAGATATTTATTAAAAAATGATAATCAGAAATGTAGTATAGGGGATAATATCAAGTTTACTTTAGCAGAAAGTACTTCAAGTGGAGTAAAGGATATTCAAAATCAAGGAAGGATTTTGAGAATTGTATTTCAAGAAGACTTTAATAAAGTAGATATAATAAGTGATAATAATTTAGATTATACTTTTTCAGAAGAGGAATTTCCAGGTTGCAAAATAACAACAGCATATTTTGTAAATGGTAAATTCTATAGAATGCCAGTTTACTGTTTCGATTTTGATGAGGAAGATAGAAAAACAGATGTAGAAATTGTAGCAGATAAAGAGGAATATAAACCAGGAGATGAAGTAAATTTAAAGGTAAAAACTACTTGCGGTGGTAAAAAGATAAGCTCTTTTGTAAATATAAGTGTTGTAAATGAAGGAGTATTTAAGGCAAGTGAATATGGTGATGATACAAGTATTTTATCTACAATATACAGAAATAAGACTTATCCAGTATATACTTATTCAAATTACACAGATAATCTTAGTGATTCACTAGAAGGTGGAGGCGGAGGAGGTATGAATGGCGTTAGAGCCGACTTCGGTGACACCGCATATTTTGAAACAGTTTATACTAACCAAAATGGAGAAGCGGAAGTAAGTTTCAAATTACCAGATAATGTGACAACATATAGAGTTACAGCCCATAGTGCAAATGAAGATTTATATGTTGGTGTAGATAAAATAGATATAACATCTAAATTAGACTTTTTCATACAATCTACAGAACCAAGAAAGGTAAAGGCTTCAGATGATTTGGTATTAACTGCAACAAGTGTAGCTAGTGAAAATTATGAAGTAGAATTTAACTTTACAATAGAAGAATTGAATAAATCATTAACAGCTAAGGCTAATACAAATAAATTTGCTACAGCTAATTTTGGAAAATTAAAAAGCGGAAAATATACAGCAATTATAACTGGAAAATATGGAGATAAAACAGACACGATTAAATATGAGTTTGAAGTTGTAGAGACAGCACAAGAGGTAAAGAATAAACAAACTGTAAGCATTAATGGAAGTACTGAAATAAAACCAACTAAAAATCCAATTATGTTAGAGATTTATAATAAAGATATGGAACAAAATTTGAAGTATATTGACTTTGTAGAATCAACAGTAACATCAAGATTAGATACAATGGTAGCATATAACAAGATACAAACATTAAAGAATGAATGGTATGGAGAAGAAAATTCTGGAATTTCAATAGATATTGGAAATTATAGTGAGGGAATATTTAAAAACTTGAATAATTCTAAAGAGGATATGCTTCTTACAGCATTAATGGAATATTATGCTAAAGATTATTGTTTTAATATGTCAGATATTTCACTTACAGAGGATAGAAATCTATTTGAATATTACCTATATTCAGCAGCTAAAGGTGAACCAGTATTACTAGATTTATTGTATTTGAAAGATGAACCTAATATTGATAATTATGGAAAATTGTTAGTAACTTTATCATTACAATTTTTAGGAGATTATCAAAATGCTCAAGATTTATATAAAACAATAAACTTAACAGGAGAAGAAAAACAAGAATATGCATCTATAGTAGCTATGATAGATACTTTTATAGATGATGATAAGGCAGCTGCAGAAATTAACAATTTAATGCAAACTAATCCATCAGATGAATATCTAAGATTTGCTATTATATCAGCATTACAAAATGCTTCAAAAGATATAGAAAAACAAGAAACTGTTATAATTACAAGTAAAAATGTAAATGAAACTATTACTTTAAATGGTATGCAAGTAAAAACATTGACATTATATGATGAAGATTTAGATACAATTAAATTTGAAACTTCAAGTGATGATTTATTAGCTTCATATTATTATCAAACATCTCTAAGTGAGATTCAAAGTGATAATATCAAGCAAGATGTTAATATTAATTTAAGTGGTGAACTAGAGAAAAATAGTAATGTAACATTATCTATAAATTTTGAAGATTCAGGTGAAGGAGAAGTAAGAGTAGCATTACCAAATTCATTGAGATTGGTACAGAATTATTCAAATTATTTAGGAGATAGAAAATTCTATATTGAAAAAAATAATATTGATTATATTACTATATACAAGCTTGAGGGTTGCGATAAAATTGAACTTCCATTACTTGTAACTTTAGATGGTAATTATAATTTTGAAAATGTTGTTTTTGTAAAAGATGGTGTGTATCATATTTCTAATTCAGGAGAATTAACTATAAATAAATAATTATAATATAAGGCTCGGATTTTTAATAATCTGAGCTATTTTTTGTGAAATTTTTGTAAATACTCTTTTAAAATAGAAAAATATATGATAAAATACAGAAAAATAAATGATAATATGTAAAAAGAAAAGGAAGTGTATAATATGGCAATATTAGTAACAGGAGGAACAGGATATATAGGGAGTCATACAGTAGTAGAATTATTAAACGAAGGAAAAGAAGTTGTAATAATAGACAACTTTTCAAACAGTAAACCAGAAGTATTAGATAGAATAAAACAAATAACAAATAGAGATGTGAAATTTTATGAGTTAAATTATTTAGATAGAGAGGCATTAGAAAAAGTATTTGAAGAAAATAATATAGAGGCAGTAATTAATTTTGCAGGATTTAAAGCTGTGGGAGAATCTGTAAAAGAACCATTAAAATATTATTATAACAATGTTTCAGGAGCAATAGTATTATTACAAACAATGAAAAAATACAATGTAAAAAGATTCGTATTTAGCTCTTCTGCAACAGTTTATGGAGAAAGAGAAATTGTAGAATATACAGAAGAAATGAAAAGAGGAGATACAACAAATCCTTATGGAACAACAAAATCTATGATAGAAAAAATTTTAGAAGATGTATATTATTCAGATAATGAGTGGGATATAGCATTATTAAGATATTTCAATCCAGTAGGAGCACACGAAAGTGGATTAATAGGAGAAGAGCCACAAGGCATACCTAATAATTTAATGCCATTTATAATGAAAGTAGCAAATAAAGAGTTAGAATGTCTAAATGTGTTTGGAAATGATTATGAAGGAACAAAAGATGGTACAGGAGCAAGGGATTATATACACGTTGTGGATTTAGCTATTGGTCATATAAAGGCATTGGAAAAATTGGAAAAAGAAAAATCAGGAGTATTTGTATATAATTTGGGAACAGGAACACCATATACAGTATTAGAAATGGTAGAAACATTTAAAAGAGTTAATAATGTAGATGTACCATATAAAATAGTAGGAAGAAGACCTGGAGATTTAGCTATATATTATGCAGATGCAACAAAAGCAAAACAAGAATTAAATTGGGAAGCAAAGAGAAATTTAGAGGATATGTGTAGAGATTCTTGGAATTATATGAAAAAAAGAAATGAATTTAATAAATAGAAAGGATAAATATTATTGAAGAAAATTTTGCTATCAACTCGAGATTTTAATATAGGAGGAATAGAAAAAGCATTAATAAATTTAATAAATTATCTTTTAGAAAAAAAATATGATGTAACATTAGTAGTGGAGCAAAAAGAAGGAAATCTTTTTGAGGAAATAAATGAAAATATAAATATTATAAAATATACACCAAGTAATGTGAAAAATATATTATTAAGAAAAATATTAAATCTCATAAAAAGATGTAATTTTATAATTAAATATAAAAATAGATTTGATACATCTATTTCATTTGCAACATATTCGCAATCAGGTTCATTTGTAACAAGAGTGGCATCAAAAAATCCTATTTTATGGTGCCACGCTGATTATTTATGCTTATTTAATGGAGACAAGTCGGGTGTAAAATCCTTCTTTAAAAAACTTCATTATAAAGAGTTTTCAAAGATTGTATTTGTATCAAAAAAGGCACAGGAAAGTTTTTTACAAATATTTCCGGAGCAAAAAAATACAGTGTATTGCAACAATTTGATAGATTATAGAAGAATATATGAACAGTCAAAACAAAAGATTGACTTACAATATGATGATAGAGTAACTACATTTTTAAATGTAGGCAGGCACGATGAAAAACAAAAAAGGTTGAGTAGAATAATAGAGGCAAGTAAAATTTTAAAACAGGAGAATTATAAGTTTAGAGTGATTTTTGTAGGAAGCGGAAAAGATACAGAAAAATATAAAAAGCTTGTGAATAATTATGGATTACAAGAAATTATTATATTTGTTGGAGCTAAAAAAAATCCATATCCATATTTTAAAATATCTGATTGCGTTGTTTTATCATCAGATTATGAAGGATATCCAGTTGTGTTTTTAGAAAGCTATGTGTTAGATAAGCCAATAATAACAACAGATATTTCGGATATATCAGAAATACAAAATAAAAGGGGAATAGTTGCAGAAAAGAGTTCTAAGGGAATTTATGCAGCAATGAAAAGTTTTTTAGAAAATGGAATGGTAATAAAAGAAAAATTTAATATCAAGGGATACAATAAAGAAGTAAAAGAAACATTAGATGAAGTTTTATAGGGAAAATATTAATAAAAAACAAAAAAACTATTGATATTTTTTTTTATTTACGCTAAAATTAAAAGGAATTTTTTTAAAATAGAAAGGAAACAGAAAAATGAAAGGTAACAAATTAAAAATCGCAACTAACATTTTATTTATAATTATGGTATGTTTAATTTCTTTTGTAGGAATATATGTACAAAAGGGAAATCTAGTGGAGAATGTTGTTGATGACTACCAATTAACAAAAGATTTAAAAGGATATAGACAAATTACTTATAAAGTAAGTGATGCCACAAAGGTAGTAGATTCTGATGGTAAAGAAGTTGGAAATACAGATTCTTTGGATGATTCAACAATAGAATCAAATAAATATAAGAAAACAGAAGATAAAGTTAATACTGATGATGTAAGAACAGCAGAGAACTTTGAATTGTCTAAGGAAATCTTAAAAGCAAGATTACAAAGTTTTCAGGTAACTGATTATAATATAAGTGTAAATAAACAAGATGGAACTATTCATATACAAATTCCAGAAAATGATGACACAGATAGGGTAGTAAGTAATATAGATGAAATAGGGAACCTAGAAATAAAGGATTCAGAAGATAACACAGTATATTTAACTAACGCACAAGTTAAGGAATCAAAAGTTTTATATAATACTACAGAAGAAGGAACAACAGTATATTTAAGTATTGAGTTTAATAAGGAAGGAAAAGAAAAATTAAAAGAATTAACAAGTGGGGATTATGCAACATTGCCTGAAGAAGAAGAAAGTACAGAAGGTGATGCTTCAGACGAGAATTCAACAACAGAAGAAAACACAGAAGAAAATACGGAAGAAAATTCTGAAGATAACAAAGAAGAAGAAAAAGATGATAGTGATAACTCTTCAGAAGATGCAAGCGAAGAAGAAGAAAAACAAAAAGAATTACAATTATCAATATCTGGAAATACATTAGTTACAACGAGTTTTGAAGAACCATTAGAAGATGGTGTAATTACTTTATCAATGGGAAGTCCAGTAACAGAAAGTAAAGATGTTCAAAGTAATATAAGAGGAGCAACAGAAGTAACAGCTATATTAAATAGCGGAAATTTACCACTTAAATATAGTTTGGGAGAAAATATATATGTATCAACAGATGTAAAACAAGATATAGTTAATAAAGTAATAATTGGAATAATAGCAATATTTGCAATTTTATTACTTTATGCAATAATAAAATATAAATCAAGAGGGATACTTGCTGCAATTAGCTTTGTAGGATTTACAGCATTATATTTATTAATATTAAGATATGCAAATGTGCCAATTTCATTAGAAACAATAGTAGCTATAGTTTTAGTATCAATAATAAATTATATAGTTATTATGAAATCTTTGAAAATTGAAAGAGGACAAGAGAAAACATATAGAAAAGAATATAAAGGTTGGGCAATAAAAACAATACCTATGCTTATTATTTCAGTTGTATTTAGCTTTGCAAAATGGTCAGTATTATCTACTTTTGGAATGACAGTATTTTGGGGAGTTGCATTAATATTAATATATAATATAATATGTACAAGGGGAATGATTAATTAATTTTGAGAATGCTTTTAGAAAGGAATGAAAAGAAAAGATGAGAACAAAGAATATAATATTATATGTAATAATTTGTTTAATAATTATTGCTGGAATTGCAGTATGGGATTCAAAAGGATTTAATACAGAATTGCAATATTCTTCAAGATATCAAATACAAATAAGTAATAAGACTGGAATCGAATTGTCAGATATGGAGCAAATAGCATCAGAAGTTTTAGGTAATACAAGACACTTTGTGCAAAAAGTTGAACTTTTTGGAAATGCAGTATCAATAGTATCTGAGCAAATGAGCGAAGAACAAAAAAATCAAATAATTGATAAATTTAATGAAAAATATGATGAAGATGTTAAATCTGAAAATATTAATATTTTATATATACCATTTACAAGGGTAAAAGATGTTATAGAACCTTTTATAATACCAGGAGCACTTACATTAATTATAATTTTAATTTATTTCTTGATAGTATATAGGAAATTAAATTGGATAAAGATAATGGTAAAAACTATTGTATATCCAGTAATTGCGGAATTACTATTATATAGTATTATGGCAATAGTTAGGATACCATTTGGTAGATTGGCTATAGCATTGAGTATAGGATTATATTTAATAATTATATTAATTTTGGCAAACATATTTGAGAAACAAAGAAGTAAATATGTAGAGGAATTAAAAAATAATCCAGATGACAGAAAGGAAGATTAAGTATGGGAGAAAAAGAAGTTATATTAACAAAAGAAGGATATGAAAAATTAGAAAAAGAATTAAATTATTTAAAAACAGAAGAAAGAACTGCTATTGCAGAAAGAATCAAAGTAGCATTAGGTTTTGGAGATTTATCTGAAAATGCAGAATATGATGAAGCAAAAACAGCACAATCAGAAAATGAAATGAAAATTGCTGAATTAGAAGATAAACTTAGAAATGCTAAAGTTATTGATGAAAGTGAAATCGATACAAAGACAGTTCAAATAGGAAATACAGTTAAGGTACTTGATATGGAGTTTGATGAAGAAATCGAGTATATTATAGTGGGTTCAACAGAAGTAAAATTAGCAGAAAATAAGATTTCAAATGAATCACCACTTGGTAGAGCTTTAATAGGTTCAAAAAAAGGTAATATTGTAGAGGTTAACGCTCCAGCAGGAATTTTAAAATATAAGATTTTAGCAATAACAAAATAAATAAAAGAAATAAATTGTATTTTGATGTGTAATCAATACAATTTATTTTTTTGTGAAAAATTATTGAATATGAATAATTAATATGATAAACTATATAGAGTTAATTGTAGAAAAGGAGATAAGACAATTTGTCAAACTCTTAAGAAAGGATTGATAATATATGGAATCTTTAGAAGATGAAATGAAAAAAGTTAAAATGAACACTAAAAGCAGAAAGTGGGTAAATATTGTAATTATATTGGTATTAATATTGTCAATATCAAGTATTTTTATAGTATATAAATTAAATGTAGGTGGACAAGAAGAAGCAGGTGGTGTTGTTACTAAAAGTCAAGCACAGGAGGAAAATCAAACACCAGTACAAGAAGAAGTAACTGAGCAAAATGCTGTAGCTAAACTTCAGGGAAGATATTATATAAAATTACAAGATGCAATAAATGAAGCAACAGAAGGAGGCACAGATGACTTAATAGAAATATTAAAACCTATAAATGAAAATGTGTTAGTAGGAGTTAATAAAAGTATTATAATAAATTTAAACAATAATACAATGAGCAATTTAGAAAAAACACAACCTACTATGATAGTACAAGGGGCTGTAAAAATTCAAGATGGAATTATAACAGGAGAATATGAAAAAAGTGTACCAACAATACAAATTGTAAAAAATGCAAGACTTGATATGTCAAACATTCAGGTAAAAAGAAGGTCAAATGAATCTGAAGCTTATGAAAATATTGAAGTACACGGAATGATGAACCTTTATGCAACTCAAGTAACAAGTGAAAACAGTAATGCAATATATATAGATTCTGATGATGAGTCAGAAATAACTATAAATGAACAATCACAAATTGTAGCTACTACAAAAGCTGCGATTAATAATGTCAGCAAAGGAAAAATCACTATTTCATCAGCAATAGTTTCTTCAAGAACTTCAGATGCGATAAATAATCAAAATGGTGGAATAATAGAATTAATAGGCTCAAAAATCACATCAGAAGAAGGAAGTGCCCTAAATAATTATGGAAATATAAATATTAGTGAAAGTGAATTGACTTCTGTTGGTAGAGCAACTATATATAATCAAAGTGGAGCGAGTTTAAATATAGCTTCTGGAACAATTTCTTCTAAAAGTACAAGTACAATAATAAATCAAAATGAAGCAAATTTGACTATAACAGGTGGAACTATTTCTTCGGAAACAGGTAATTCAATAAATAATAGTGGACAGTTAAATATAAGTAGTGAGCCAACAATTATTTCAAATGGTAGTGAGTCACCAACAATATATAATCAAGCTAATGGTAGTTTACAGATTACAGGAGGAAGAATAAGCAATATGTCTACAAACTATGATGTGTACAATAATGGCGGAGGTGTAGAGGTCGCAGAAAATATTATATCTAAAAAGAATTGGTAAAGGTAGGAGATAGTTATGGAGGATATAGAAATAGCAAGAAATACGAAACTAGAGCCAATAATGGAGATTGCAAAAAGAATAGGAATAAAAGATGACGAAATAGAACAATATGGTAAATATAAAGCCAAAATAGATAGAAAAGTGATTAGCAGATTAAAAGATAAAAAAGATGGAAAACTAATACTTGTAACTGCTATGAGCCCAACACCTTTAGGAGAGGGGAAAACAACAATATCTATAGCATTAGCAGATGGGTTAAATAGACTAGAACAAAATGCAGTATTAGCATTAAGAGAACCATCACTTGGACCAGTTTTTGGAATTAAAGGTGGTGCAACAGGGGGCGGAAAAGTTCAGGTTGCACCTATGGAGGAAATTAACTTGCACTTTACTGGTGATATACACGCAATAACAGCTGCCAACAATTTGCTTTCAGCAATGATTGATAATCATATATATTTTGGAAATGAACTAAAAATAAAAAAGGTAATTTGGAAAAGATGTTTAGATTTGAATGATAGGCAACTAAGGTGTGTAAATACAGGGCTTTCAGGAGAAAGCAAGATAGTTCCTAGAGAAGATGGATTTGATATAACAGTTGCATCAGAAATAATGGCAATCCTTTGTTTATCAAAAGATATACAGGATTTAAAAAGAAGGATTGGAAATATAGTTATTGGATATAACGAAGATGATGAACCAGTTTTTGCAAGAGAATTAAAAGCAGAGGGGGCTATGGCAGTACTATTAAAAGATGCTATTAATCCAAATTTGGTGCAAACATTAGAGCATACGCCTTGTATTATACACGGAGGTCCATTTGCTAATATTGCACACGGATGTAACTCTATTATAGCAACTAAATTAGCTTTGAAATTAGGAGATTATGTTGTTACTGAAGCTGGGTTTGGCTCAGATTTAGGTGCAGAAAAGTTTATGGATATTAAATGCAGAGAAGCAGGACTAACATTAAGTGCTGTAGTTTGCGTAGCAACGATTAAAGCCATTAAATACAACGGTGGAGTGGCTAAAGAAGATGTTCAAAAAGAAAATATGAATGCTTTAAAAAAGGGAATGCATAATTTATATACACATATTGAAAATATAAAAAATGTATATGGAATAGATGTTATAGTTGCATTAAATAGATATAATACAGACACTAATCAAGAAATAGAATTTGTTAAAAAAGAGGTAGAAAATAGAGGTTTTAAGTTTAGTGTAGTAGAAGGCTGGGCAAAAGGAGGAGAAGGCGCAATTGATATAGCAGAAAAAGTTATGGAAATGGCGGAAAAAAATAATAAATTGAATTTTGCTTATGAATTAAATGACGATATAAAGACTAAAATTTTAAAAGTAGCAAATAAAATTTATAGAGCAAGTGATGTTGAATATAGTGATGAAGCATTAAAGAATATTGAAAAAATTGAACAAATGGGATATGGAGATTTGCCAGTTTGTATTGCTAAAACTCAATATTCACTTTCAGATGATGAAAAGAATTTACTTTGCGATAGCCCATATAATATTCATATAAGAGATGTTATTTTAAAAGCAGGAGCAGGGTTTGTTGTAGTTTTAGCAGGTAAAATTATGACAATGCCTGGGTTACCAAAAGTTCCAGCTGCAGAAAGTATTGATGTAGATGAAGATGGTGTAGTTAAAGGAATTTTTTAAAAAATAATTATGTATAAATAATAGAAAATATCCCCATAATATAAATAAATATTATGGGGAGGTTTTTTTATGTATAATTTTAGAACAGATTTAGCTTTGGAGAGAACTAATATATATAGAAAAGCAAATAAATTAGAGGAGATAGATGGAATTGAGACAGAAGATGAAGAAGTAGATGAAAATATAAGTGTATCTAGGGTAAAGGTTACAAATGAGAATGGAGAAAGAGCGATAGGAAAAAAGAAGGGGGTATATGTTACAATAGACTTGAAAAAATTCAAATTTGCTGATGATGACCAAATACAAAAGGCTTCTGATATTTTGTCTAAAGAGTTAAAGGAAATTTTGGAATCTCATATAGCTAAAAAAGATGATATTTTAGTGGTAGGTTTAGGTAATATATATGTAACTCCAGATTCACTTGGACCTAAAGTAATTAATGAAATTGATGTGACTAGGCATATAATAAAATATTTGCCTCAGTATATTGATGAAAATTCTAGGCCAGTTACAGCTATTTCTCCAGGTGTTTTAGGAACTACTGGTATAGAGACTCTTGAAATTTTGAAAGGAATTGTAGATAATATCAAACCTAAGTTAATTATTGTTATTGATGCCTTAGCTTCTAGGAGCATAGATAGAATTAGTAGTACAATACAAATTGCAGATACAGGTATAATTCCTGGAGCAGGAATTGGCAATACTAGAAAAGAGATTTCTCAAAATACGTTGGGTGTGCCTGTTATCGCCTTGGGGATACCTACAGTTGTAGAGTCAGCGGTACTTGTTAATGATTGTTTGGATTTATTAATTGAGAAATTGCAAAATGAAGCTAAGTCTAATGTATTTTTGAATCAATTAAAAGAGAAGGATAATTATGAAGGAATTAAAGATGTATTGAATCCTCAGGATTATAATATGATTGTTACTCCTAAAGAAATTGATGAATTGATTGAAAATATGAAAGATGTTGTTGCAAGAGGAATTAATATGAGTTTATAAATTTAATTAGAAATACAGCAAAGCACGGTAGGAAAACTACCGCGCTTGTTGTCTGTATAAAGTTTTTTGCAATACAGAAGAATATTTATTAATATTGATAGAACTTTATGCGTGTTCTACTTTAAAATAACTTTGAGGATGATTACAAACAGGGCATACTGCAGGTGCTTCTTTTGCTATATGAATGTGACCACAGTTTTTACATTTCCAAACAACAATATCATATTTTTTAAATGCAGTCCCATTTTCTAAATCTTCAAGCAATCTTCTAAAGATTTGCTCGTGATTTTTTTCTACTTCTCCTATAAGTCTTAATTTTATGGCAATATCTTTAAAGCCTTCCTCATCAGCGATTAATGCAAAATTTCTATATAAGTCAGTCCACTCATAATTTTCGGCAGCGGCTGCATCTGCTAAGTTTGTTTTTGTATCTCCTAGACCTTTTAAATATTCAAGATGTATTTTTGCGTGAGCTAATTCATTATTAGATATTTCGTCAAATATAGTTGCAATTTCTTGATATCCCTCTTTTTTGGCAATTTCTGAAAAAAGGTTATACTTGCATCTTGCTTCTGCTTCGCCAGAAAATGCTTCCATTAAATTTTTCTCTGTTTTTGAACCTTTCAAATCCATAATTTTTCATTCCTTTCTTTATGTTTATAAATAGTATTAGCAAAAAAATTGAAAAAATACTGGAATTTGTAAAAAGAACAGAAAAGCACGGCGGTAAGAAACCACCGTGCTCGCAACAACGAGAGTGCTTTGCCTCGATAGTAGGCAACAGCAGATAGGCAGATTTAGAACTTAGAACCCATATTCATCCAAAAGTTTGGATAAAATTGGAGCGTGATTGTCGAACCACGGGAATTTCCGGAGTTCGTACAATTTAATGAGAGTCATAGAACCTTCATCAGACCCTCCAATTTCAAACTTTTTCGCCTCTTCATAAGGAATAGTTACCTTATAGAAGAAGCTGCACCCGAACGCTACATCTCCGTTCGGATAAGCTATGGTTGAAAAATTCTCTCCATAAGGAGACAGCTCCACATCGAGATGGCAACCAACTTCTTCGTTGAATTCCCGGTATGCACACAGAACAGTTGGCTCTACTGCCTGTGTACCGCGATATTCCCAGACTTCGACCGCTCCTCCGGGACAGCCGAATGTGCCTTCTTTGGCGCGCTCCTGCAACAAAATGCAGGTCTCGAAATCCGGATTGACTGTCAATGTTACAACGTTTCCGCCAGGGAGGATGAGACCTCTGTGGCCTACTTCCTGAATCTTCCGAAGACTTTCCCGATATTTAATCGGAAAAGCACCGATTTCTCCTAAGAAACGGGTGTAGTCTGTACTGCCTGACGACAGAAAAGCGTCTGTCATATCAGTAGCGATACCTAATTTTGTGAAGAAAGCTCTAACTTCCTCGTTGAATAACATAAATACCTCCTATGTTGCTATGTTCCCAAATGAAAAAGTTTCAAAGGGATAAAAAATAACTGATTAAATTAATTATACCATATTTATCAAGAAAAAGCAAGTTATGTAAAGCTGTAATAGGGGCTTACGAAAAAAATAAAGCCAATATATGATTGACTTTGGTGTAGTATGGGGATATAGTTCACAAATATACAATATTTTATAAATACTTTGAATTGTGGCAAAAACTCTTAATAGTACATTCATTACATTTTGGATTTCGAGAAATACAAGTATATCTACCGTGCCAAATAAATAAATGATTTACATCTTTTAAATATTGCTTATCGATTTGTTTCAATAAATCTTGTTCAATTTTAGATGGGTCATTTTCAGAAGAAAGACCAATTCTGTTAGAAATACGTTTACAATGAGTATCTACAGCAATACCATTAGCAATACCAAATACTTCCAATAAAATAACATTTGCACTTTTTCTACCAACACCATCTAGTTGAAGTAATTCTTCCATAGTATTAGGAACTTTGCCACCGAAAGTAGTTAAAATCTGATTAGCACAACTTTTTATATTTTTAGCTTTATTTCTATAAAAACCACAAGGGTGAATGATTTCTTCTAATTCGGTTATATCTATATTTGCAAAATCTTCAATAGTTTTACATCTTTCAAAAAGAGCAGGCGTAGTTAAATTGACCCTTTCGTCTGTACATTGAGCAGAAAGCATAACAGCAACGACTAATTCAAAAGGAGTAGAGAAATTTAAACTACATTTTGCATCTGGATATGTTTGTTTCAAAATATTTATTATTTTTTCTGTATCTGATTTCTTCATATTTTTTCACCTCTCTTGGAAATTAGTTTTAGTATATAATAATTTGGTGATAAAAGCAAGTAAGATTTGTTAAAAACAAAAATGATAGAGGGAAAAAATAAAATTAAAAATTTCTATTGACAAATAAAACGGACTGTTTTATAATAACAACGAAAAGTAAAACAAAACGTTTTAATAACGAAAGAAAGGAAAAGAA
>CANQRS010000012.1 GCA_947626295.1 uncultured Clostridia bacterium | reverse complement strand
TTTCTTCTCTTTTGTTAAATTCAATATTAAGTGATCTATCCATAATCCTCCTATGTTTATTAAATTAAATATTTGTAAAAATATTCTTCTACATAATATCATAAATTTACACATTTTTCAACTATTTAAGCAAAGTATTTTTTCGTTTGTGCCATTTTTTCACTTTTTGTTGTTAAAAATTTACATATTCTATTTTAAAATATGCTTTACTTTAAATTATATTTTTGATTTTTCCTTTTTCTATATTTTACCAGTACAAAAGAGCACAATGTCCCTATGATAGATTTACATAATTTTGATAAATGCTTTATGCAACTAAGCTTCTTATATTCTTTTGTTTACTCTTTATATGTCCTTTTGCTATTGTTAGCATTACAATAAATGTTAAATTTAGCATTAACTCCATTTTCTTTTGTCCTCTTATGATATTTCATCTTTTCATATTTGTTTAAATCTACAATGTAATATACTTCTCCATCTTCGTTATATGCTATCGGTTGATTTTCTATTTCTTCTTTACAAACTTTAAGTTTGTAAAGATTCTACACTTCTGTGCCCAAATATTTTCATTTTTATTACAATTTTTATTCCTACAGTTTCATTACATTTAAACTAGCGAAAATATTCAGTATCAGCTATAACAAAAAAGAAATCGAGGAAAATAACTCTCCTCAACTCCCTATAAAAAATTAACCCTTACAAACTAATTGTGGTGCCGGTGGTGGGACTCGAACCCACACGCCATTGCTGACAACAGATTTTGAGTCTGCCCCGTCTACCAGTTCCAGCACACCGGCACATATTTTATTAACATATCTATATTACCATAAAAAACAAATAATGTCTATAGTTTTACAAAATGTTTTCAAAATTATAGATATAGTAAGCCCGGATTTCTACAATTCCGAGCCAAATCTATAAAAAATACTATTATGCTTTATATACTACTTATTAAAATAAACAATAATTGCTCCTATAATGCAAACTATAAAGCCTAAAATCTTTAATCCAGCTGAAGCCTCATTTTGGTCACCAAAGCTAAAAAAATTCTTAGTCAATATTCTAGCGTCATACACCATAACTACACCAACAAGTAAAAACAATAATCCCACTAATTTTAATATTATATTTAACACATAAATTCCCCCTAATTAAATTTCAATTCTGCTTGTAAATTTATCTTCTATCAATTTCTTTAATTTCCAATTCTTTTCCTTCTCCAAAAGAGGGTCATCTGCCATTATTCTACTTGCAATTTCTTGAATCAACTTCAATTCTCTAACATTTTCAAAAAGATTTGCAATCTTTAACTCTGGGATACCGTGCTGAGCTGTTCCAAAAAAGTCACCTGAGCCTCTAAGCTCCAAATCCTTTTCAGAGATAATAAACCCGTCATTTGTCTGACACATAACCTTCATTCTTTCTTTTGCGACCTTACTATGACCTTCATTTTTCAAAATACAATATGATTTATATTCTCCACGACCAACTCTTCCTCTAAGCTGATGTAATTGTGCTAACCCAAATCTTTCAGCATTTTCAATTACCATAATACTAGCATTTGGCACATCTACACCTACTTCAATTACTGTAGTAGAAATTAATATATCAATTTCTCCATCTTTAAATCTTTGCATAATATCATCTTTTTCTTTAGCCTTCATCTTACCATATAAATATTCAACTCTATATTCGTTATATACTTCAGTTTTGTACCTTTCTGCGAGTGCTGTCACTGATTTTAAATTCAAGTCCTCCGAATCTTCAACTAAAGCACAAACTATGTATGCTTGTCTCCCCTCATTAATCAACTTCTTTACAAAGCCATTTAATCTATCTTCAAGTTCTTTTGATATTGCAAAAGTCTCAATCTTTTTTCTATTAGGAGGAAGTTCATCAATTATTGATATATCCAAATCACCATATAATATCAATGCTAAAGTTCTTGGAATTGGAGTAGCTGACATTACTATAACATCTGGATTATTTCCTTTTGCAACAATTTTAGCACGTTGTTTTACTCCAAATCTATGTTGCTCATCTGTTACTACCAAGCCTAAATTTTTAAATACAACATTTTCTTCCAATAAAGCGTGTGTACCAATTATTATATCAATTTCTCCATTTTCCAACTTCTCGAGAATTTTTTGTTTATTTTTCTTAGTTATACTTGATACTAATAATTCGCACTTAATTCCGAATTGATTTAATGTTTTTTCAAAATTCTTCAAATGTTGGTCTGCAAGTATTGCAGTAGGTGCCATTATTGCAGCTTGATATCCGCTTCTTACAGCCTTATATGCTGCTATTATACTTATCACCGTTTTTCCTGACCCCACATCTCCTTGCAAAAGTCTATTCATTGGTTGCTCTTTTTCCATATCACTATTTATTTCTTTTAAAACCCTTTGCTGAGCATTTGTAAGTGTAAACGGTAATGTATTTATTACATCTTGCATATTAACATTTTTATCAAACATTATTCCTTTTTCTCCTGATACCTGTCCCTCTTTAAGCCTAAACAATGCTAATTGTAATGCTAATAATTCTTCAAATACCAATCTATTTTTTGCCCTTAAAAAATCTGTATTAGATTTTGGAAAATGAATATTTTTATATGTTTCATTTATTTCTAGCAAATTATACTTTTTCAACAAATAATCTGGCAAAGTTTCCTCGAGATTACCATATACCTCATCTATTCCCGCTTCAATTATTTTCCTTATCATATTCTGAGATAAATTGTATGTTAATGGATATATTGGTATAATTCTTCCTGTATTTTTATCTATTCCATTTTCATCAAAAACGGGAGACTTCATCTGAAACACACCATTTTTATTTTCAATTTTTCCAAAAAAGGTATATTTTTCTCCTTGTTTAAATTTATCTTTCAAATAACTTTGATTAAACCAAGTAATTGTACAACTCGCAGTTTCATCTCTAACTATTAACCTATATATCGATAATCTTCTAGTTCTCATCTCAGTTACTCTTGTAACTGCCAATGCTTTTATTAAAACTGTTTCTCCATCTTTACAATCTATTATTTTCTTTGGAACGCTCCTATCCTCGTGATTTCTCGGAAAATAGGATATTAAATCACCTAATGTATGTATCCCTAATTTATTCAACAACTTAACTCTATTTGGTCCAACATTTTTTACAAATTGAACTTCTTTATTTAAATCTACCATAAAATAACCCCTATATCTTTTGCAATTTAAAATCTACACCATCAGCACTAACTAACTTTAATTCTACCCCATCTACATTTTCTTCCACCGCATCTTTTATCGAATCGCCGTGTAAATGACCATAATAACATCTCTTTATATTGTATTTTTTTAATATTTCCATAAATGGTGTAGTCTCATTTTTAGCAATATTTATCTTCATTATTGGAGGATAATGCAAACATACTATTATCTCTTTATCCTTACCAAATTTATTTATACCATTTTCTATTGACATCTGCAATCTATTACTTTCTCTTGCAATCATTTTCTTACTGTTTTCTGTCTCCTCCAAATTTACAGCCCAGCCTCTAGTTCCACAAATGATTTTATTCTCTATTTCAAAGGAATTGTTATGTAAAAAATCTACATTATGTATATTATATTCTTTTAAAAAATTTTGCATATTTGTCACTGTTGTCCACCAATAATCGTGATTTCCTTTAAGCAATATTTTTTTTCCTGGCAAATTATTTATATATTGAAAATCTTTTAATGTATCTACTAACTTCATTGACCACGAAAAATCTCCTATCAACAATACCGTATCTTCTTCCTTTACCTTTGTTTGCCAATCCTCTTGTATTTTCTTACTATGATTTTCCCAATTATCTCCAAATATATTCATTGGCTTATCTTCATTAAAAGACAAATGCAAATCTCCTATTACATATATCAATTATGTTACCTCCTTGTTTTAGATTACAATTTTAAATTTGGTATTGCATTTAAACTCAAATCATCTGTTTTTCCGCTTATATAATTATAATACCCGGCAGCTGCAATCATTGCCGCATTATCTGTACATAATTTCATATCTGGCATATATACTTTCAAGTCTGGATATTTATTTTCTAAATTTAAAAACTCATTCCTAATATAGCTATTTGCAGACACTCCTCCACCTATAACTACTTTCTTTGTTTTCGTCATCTCTATTGCTTTTTGTACATTTTCTATTAAAATTTCTGTCACTGTTTTTTGAAAACTAGCACACAAATCTGCCTTATTAATATTTTTAGTATTATGATTAATGTTTATTATCGCTGTTTTTATTCCACTAAAACTAAAATCAAGACTATCTTTAAAATGAGTTTTTGGAAGCTTGATATTTGCCTCACCCTGTTTTGCTAGTGCATCTACTTTAGGTCCTCCTGGATATCCTAAGTCAACAACTCTTGCTACCTTGTCAAATGCTTCACCTATTGCATCATCTCTAGTTTTACCCAGTACTTCAAATTCTGTATAATCTTTTACATTTATTATTTGTGTATTTCCACCAGATATTAATACACATACAAAAGGTGGCTCCAACTCTTTATATGTTAGGTAATTTGCCGCTATATGACCCTCTATATGATTAACAGCCACTAATGGCTTATTAAGTGCAAAACTTAGTGCTTTCCCATAAGACAATCCTACAAGTAGTGCTCCTACCAACCCCGGACCCATTGTTGGTGATATTACATCTATATCTTCAAATTCGATTTTTGCTTCTTGTAATGCTTTTTTTGTCACTCTTGTTATTGCTTCTATATGATTTCTTGATGCAATCTCTGGCACAACCCCTCCGTATTTCTCATGAATTGGTATTTGTGTATCTATTATATTTGATAATACCTCTCTTCCATTTTTTACTACTGATACTGATGTTTCATCACAACTTGTTTCTATTCCTAATACTAATACATCTTTCATCTCTTCATATCCTTTCATTTCCCCTATATTTAATCATAAAACATCAAATATTTCAATACTTTAATTGATTTATAGTAAATTTATGTTATAATAAAATACATAATCAATTTTGAAAGGAATGACTTTTATGGCATTTGATGGAATAGTTACTAAAAAAATTGTAGATGAATTAGAAACTATAAAAAACTATAAAATTACTAAAATTTATCAACCTGATAAAAACTCTTTAATATTAGGGCTATATGGCAATTCTACTAATTTAGCTTTACTTGTATGTATTTCTTCTAATAATTATAGAATGCA
Source organism: uncultured Clostridia bacterium (assembly GCA_947626295.1). Lineage (GTDB taxonomy): Bacteria > Bacillota > Clostridia > TANB77 > CAG-508 > CAG-269. The sequence continues at coordinate 23,337 of CANQRS010000012.1, read as the reverse complement.
CTTAACAACACATTCTCAAAAAAATCCAACAGTAGCACCTAATTTTTGTATGCTATTACGCAAGCATATTTTGGGTTATAAAATAAAAAATATATATACTAATAATCTTGAAAGGATAGTCTTTATTGAGCTTGAAAATTGTGAAATTCCTGATAAACCTATATATAAAACTCTAATTATTGAATTAATGGGAAAGCACAGTAATATAATTTTAACTAACGAAAATAATATCATCATAGATAGTATTAGGCATACTTCTACTGAGGAAAAATCTCAACGCGATATTTATCCAACTTGTAGATATATTTTTCCGAAGTCTACAAAGTACAATCTGCTTGATGTATCTAATTTCGATGAATTTAATAAAATAATTGATAATTCTGATGTTTGCAGTAGTATAGCAAATACTTTTAATGGAATTAGTTTGTCATTTGTTAAACATCTATATAATAATATTACTTTAGAAGAATTGTACAATCAAATTATGAATTTTATAAATAGTGACAATTTATCCATAAAGATAACTGATACAAAACATAATATTCCTAAAGATTATATTTTAGATTTTAGCGAAAACCGACAACCTTTTCAACTAAATTTTGCTTTAGATGATTTCTACTATTCTAAAGAATCATCAGAATTTTTTACAAATTATAGGAACACTATATTAAACTTGATTTTAGCGACCTTGAAAAAATACGAAAAACGCTTGACTAATATTGACGACAAACTATTTGAATGTTCAAATATGGATAAATACAAGTTATATGGAGAGCTTATCACAGCCAATCTATACAAAATTACTAACTCTAATCAATCTTCTATTAAGTTAGAAAATTATTATGATAACAACAATTTAATAGAAATTCCATTAGATAAAAAATATTCTCCACAATACAATGCTAAACGATATTTTAAAAAATACTCAAAATTAAAGAATGCTTTAGAAATAGTACAACTTCAAAAAAAGGAAACCCTAAATGATATAAAATACATCGAAAGTATTGTATATGAATTAGAATCCTCTAATACCATAGAAGATATTCAATATATATATAATGAACTTTCTGAAAGCAGTATTTTTCAAGACAAAATTGCTCATCTTTCAAACAAGAAAAATAATCAGAAAAAAAATAAAGCTAAGAAAATGACTTTAAACAAATTTGCAGGATTTAATCCTTTGAAATATGTTATTGACGGATACACAATTTATGTTGGAAGAAATAACAAGGAAAATGACTATTTAACTAATAAATTCGCTAAAAAAAGTGATATTTGGTTTCATACTAAAGAGATACACGGTAGTCACGTTATTTTAAAAACTCCCCCAGGAGAAAGCATACCTGATAACATTTTATATCAAGCAGCTAAACTTGCCGCTTCTCACAGCAAGGCAAAAAATTCTTCTAATGTTCCAGTTGACTATTGTGAAGTTAGATTTGTTAAAAAAATTCCTGGAAATAAACCCGGTCTTGTAATTTATTCTAATAATCAAACTATATATGTCGAGTAAAATATGTATATTTTAGCTATTTTTGGAAAAAATAATATTATAGCTTTTGTAAAAAGAAGGCGATAATATTGTTTTTTTTATGGTTGATATTGATAATATTTTTAATTAGTGTATTAATTATTACATTAACAATAAAAGTTGATATTGATAATCTTATTTTTTCTTTACCAAAAAATGTTCAAGGAAATTATATAAATAAAGATTATAAGATAAACTTGAAAATATATTTATTCGGTAAATTCAAAATAATTGACAAAGAAATTACAAAGATAGAAAAAGATGTACAAAAATTTAATGAAAGACTCAAAAATATGCAAATAAATAGTACAAAATTTGATATAGATTTTGTCAGAGATTTAAAACATCTAAATATAAAATTTGAAAAAATGAATTTGAACTTATATATTGGATTAGAAGATGCCGCAATAACTGCAATATTAGTAGGTATTATTTCTAGTATCGTAAGTTTATATTTTAGCAATAAACTTGATAACTTTCAAAAACAGAAATATGCAATTATTCCAATTTACCAACATATAAACATTTTAAAAGTAGATTTTAATGGTATAATTGTAAGTGATTTGAGGCATATTATTAATAGTGTATTAATAAAAAGGAGAGTGAAGAAAAATGGCAGAACATCCAATAGAAGGCTTAATGTTTACAGCAATGAATAGTATAAAAGATATGATTGATGTAAACACAATTATTGGAGACCCAATTCAAGCTTCAAATAATATAGTAGTTATCCCTATATCAAAAGTTTCTTTTGGCTTTGCAGCAGGAGGTAGTGAATTTAAAGGAGAAACAGTAGATGAATATAACAAAAAAGATAAAGATGAACAAATTCAGTATAGATTACCTTTTGGTGGTGGAGCAGGTGCAGGAGTAAGCTTAAATCCTGTTGCATTTTTAGTAATACAGGGAAATGTTGTAAAACTATTACCTGTTCAACATTCTACATCTTTAGATAAGATTTTAGACTATATTCCTGATTTATTTGAAAAGATGAATATTATGGCAAATAAGTGTATCCAAAATAAAAAAGAAGCTACTGAAAAGATTATTAATCAAATGCACAAAAAATGTAAACAAGAAGAAAAACAAAATTCTTCCAATAAAAATAATGAACAAGATGTTATAGTTGAAGAAAAAACAGTTATTATTGAAGATAATAATGAGCAAGCTGATAAACCTTAAGATTTATCAGCTTTTTCCTTATTCTTATTTTTCTTTTTATATTTCATTTTATGTTTTATATAGTCAACTATACTATCTACGTCCATTCCATAAAGCTTTTCTAACTCTTTTGGAGTTCCGTGTTTTATAAATGTATCTGGATATGCAAAACTTTTTACATTAATATTTTTTATTTTCCTATCTAATATTAATTCTTTTACAGTTGTTCCTAATCCCCCAACTATTGTTCCATCTTCTATTGTTATTACCAATCTAGTTTTGAATGCCGAATCTAATATTGTATATTTATCAATAGGTTTTAAAAATCTTGCATTTATTACTTCAACATTAATTTTTTCCTTTTCCAATTCCTTTGCCGCTTCCATAGCCTTTGAAACAGTTTGACCAATCGCTATAATTGTAGCATCATTTCCTTTTTTCAAAATCTCAGCCTTTCCTCGCTTGATTTCACTACATTTTGAAAACTTGAATTCACCTTCTCCTCCTCTAGGATATCTTATAACTACTGGCTTTTTTAAAGTAATAGCATATTCCATCATTTTTTCCAATTCTTGAAAATCTTTTGGTGCCATTATCTTTAAATTTGGTACTATATTAAAATATGCTAAATCATATAACCCCTGATGTGTTTCACCATCACTACCAACTATTCCTGCCCTATCTACGCACATTATTACAGGTAAATTTTGTATTGCTATATCGTGTATAACTTGGTCATAAGCCCTTTGATAAAAAGACGAATATATTGGAACAAACGGAATCATACCATCTTTTGCAAGCCCAGCTGCAAATGTTAACGCGTGCTGTTCTGCAATTCCTACATCAAAATATCTTTTAGGATATTTCTTTGCAAACTCCTTTAATCCTGTTCCTGATTGCATTGCTGCTGTTATCGCTACTATCTTATTATTATCTTCAGCTAACTTGACTAGTTTGCGTCCAAAAACTGCTGAATAGTCATCTTTTTTCTCCTTTTTTGACTTTCCAGTTTCTATATCAAAACTAGCTGCACTATGAAACTGTTCAGGATTTTCTTCTGCAGGTGTATATCCCTTTCCTTTTTTAGTCAATACGTGAATTAATACAGGTTCTTCAAGCTGCTTTGCTCTTGATAATATATATTCTAAATCCTCTATATTATGTCCATCTATTGGACCTAAATACTTGAATCCTATATCTTCAAAAAACATTTTAGGTATAATTAATTGTTTCAAACTTCTTTTTAATCTCTTTATAACTTTTACAGTAAACTTTCCAATAACCGGTATTTTCTCAATTATCTTTCTTCCTGATTGATTTGAAACTGTATAAATTCTTCTTGCTCTTAATTTACTCAAAAACATATTTATTCCGCCTATGTTTTTGGATATACTCATTTCATTATCATTTAATACTACAATCATATTTGTTTTAGTACTTCCTACGTGATTAAGTGCTTCTAAAGCCATTCCTCCTGTTAATGCTCCATCTCCTATTACAGCAATTACAGAATTATTTTCCCCTTTTATATCTCTTGCCTTTGCCATTCCCATTGCTGCTGATATTGATGTACTACTATGACCTGTATTAAAACAATCTACTTCTGATTCGCTTGTTTTTGGGAAACCTGCTATTCCATCTAGCTTTCTTAATGTTTTTAATTGTTCTTTTCTTCCCGTTAAAATTTTATGTACATAACTTTGATGACCTACATCCCAAACAATTTTATCTTTTGGCAAATCAAATATACTATGTAGTGCTATTGTTAACTCTACAATTCCTAAATTTGACGCTAAGTGTCCCCCATTTTCTGATACTATTTCTAGTATATACTCTCTTATCTCTTGTGCTAAAATGTTTTTTTCATTCAAATTAAGTTTTCTTAAATCTTCTACGTTATTTACTTTTTCTAACATTTTTAGTCACATTCCTTTATTTTATTTTGTATTATTTTATCACATTATGTCTAATTAATCAACCTTTTATTAAAATTCATATTGCAAAATAAAATCATTTATGATATAAAATCTATGAGGAGGCGTTTCTATGATGGAAGAAAATAAACCAGAAACACAAAAGGAGATTGAAATAATTAATGGAGATGGAAAAAATCTTGATATATCACCAGTATATGACCATATAAAAATAAACAAACCATCTCAATCAAAAGATAAAGACAAAGAAATAATAGTACCTAAATCTAAAAAAGACGAACAAAATAAATAGGAACTTACCCCACTTAATCAAAGATTGTAATGTGGGATATTAAAATCCTATAAAAAAAGTTATAGATTTCTCTATAACTTTTTTATATTTATTCTTCAACTGGTGCACTAACAGGGCAAATACTTGCACAAGTACCACAGCCTATACATAATTCTGGATTTATTTCGTATCTCTCATCACCCTGTGAAATACATTCTACAGGACAATTAGCTGCACAAGACCCACAAGAAATACAGTTTTCTGTAATTTTATATGCCATAACTCTCACCACCTTTTAATTCTTCTTTATCTAACTTTTCTAGCTTTTTTAACTCTTCCAGCTCTTGATTATCTTCTTCTTTTTCATCAGTTTTCTTTACGCCTTGCTTTATAATTGTTACATCTTCTACATCATATTTTTTATATGCTGTAATATCCTTATTTTTTATCTTTACCTTTACTCTTTCTGCTAGAGTTTCAACTGAATCTATTTCTCCAACCCCATCTGGTGTTTTAACTATTGAGCCACAACAAGGCAATCTAGCTAATTTTTCTTCATATACATCACTTTCATATTTTAAACAACACATTAGTCTGCCACAACAGCCAGATATTTTAGAAAGATTTAAAGATAACCCTTGTTCTTTTGCCATTTTTATAGAAACTGTTTCAAAATTACTTAAAAATGAACAACAGCATAATTCTCTGCCACAAACTCCATTTCCGCCAATTCTTTTTATTTCATCTCTTACTCCAATTTGCCTTAATTCAATTCGCGTTTTATAGTTCATAGCAAGTTCTCTTACTAATTCTCTAAAATCTACCCTTCCATCTGCAGTAAAGAAAAATAAGAGTTTTTCATTATTAAATTTACATTCTACATCTGTCAATTTCATTTTTAATCCTAATTCTTTTATTTTCTTATTACAATATTCAAATGCGTTTTTTTCTTTTTTCTTACACTCTTCATAATGTTTCAAGTCTCTTGGATTTGCAATTCTTAATACCTTTTTTAATGGTTGAACTATTTTGCTTTCATCAATCTTCCTGTTTGGAATCACAACTTCTGCAATTTCCTCACCATCTTCAGTATCTACCATTACATATTCATTTATTTTTGTAACTAAATATTGTGGGTCAAAAAAATATATTTTGCCTAATTTTCTAAACCTCACTCCTATTATATTTTTCAATGTATTTCCTCCCATATTTTAAATAGCATATTATCCATACACATATTATAATTCGAATTTGCATTTAATCTTCTTTTTGTATCTTCTACAATATCTATGCAATTCAAAAATCTTATATCTTCATTTGATTTTTTAAATAATATTATATTTATACTTTCTAATATATCCTTTTTTTCTTCTTGCATTTTATATAATAAGTCTGCTTTTTTTAAAAAATCTATCAAATCTAATTTTTTTGCATTATCTATAATATTAAAGATATCATCATATAATTCTTGTTTATCTTTATAATTCTCCGCTTTCCCAATACTTCCTTGAAATACTGGTATTAAATCTTCCGAAATATTATCTATATTATGTTTTTGCTTTAAATATTGTAAAATCTCTTCATCAGCTATATTCTGATATTTTATAATAGTACATCTTGACTTTATAGTACTTAAAAAACTATTTTCACTAGCCCCTACTAAAATTATTGTAACAAATTCTGGTGGCTCCTCTAATGTTTTTAATAAACAATTTTGAGCCTCTTTTGTCATTAAATCTGCATTATCTATTATATATACTTTTTTTGTTGATATTATAGGTGCTTCCCAAATTTTTCTTTGCATCTGTCTTACTTGCTCTATCTTTATACTTGCACCATCTGGCTCTATAAATACAAAATCCGGATTATTACTAGAATCAAATTCTATACAAGATTTGCATTTATTACAATACTTATTTTCATCTAAACATAGAATCATCTTAGCAAATTCTTTTGCTATAAGCTTTTTTCCTATCCCTTCATTTCCTATAAATAAATAACTATGTGATAATTTATTTAATTTTATTGTCTGTATCAATTCTTTTTTTACATTATCATTTCCTATAATTCCTTCAAACAAATTTATCACATCCTCTTTATTTGTCAACTTTTCCAAACAAATTTAATGGCCATATACGAATCCACACCTTACTCTCTATTTTTTCAAGTGGGATACATCCAAAACATCTACTATCTGTACTTTGTGTTCTATTGTCTCCCATTACAAATACTGAATCCTTTGGAACAACTAAATCTATACATTGACCTTTTTGTGCATCTGTTACTACTCCTGGTTGCAAATATGGTTCATCTAATAAATTATCATCAACATACACTTTTCCTTCTTTAATTACAATATGCTCATCAGGTAATCCTATAACCCTTTTTATGTAACTAGTTTTTCCGATTTCTAAAACATTAAATGTGAACTTACTAAACATTGATGTAGGCTCATCTTCATATCTTGCAATTACACTTTGGTTTATTTCTTCTTTTGATAATGTTGTAGTAGTTGGTGCTTCAAAAGTTATTATATCATACTTTTCTGGCATTTTATGCATTGTTCTTGAAACTCTATTCAATAATAATCTTTGCCCCGATTGTAAAGTTGGATACATTGAAGGCATTTGTACTATTGTCGGTGTACCAATATAATATCTAAAAAGTATTGCTATTACTACTGCAATTACTATACATACTATCCATTCAAATATATCTTTTATTACACTTATGCTCTTCTCTTCCAATTTTTTTTCCTTTCTTACCTTACATATTTTTTTCTAATACTGGAACTACTTGTTTTTTACGCGAAACTACACCTGGTAAAAACGCCATATTATCTTCTAATTTTACATTAAAAGCTTTTTCCACAACATCTTGTTTAGTTCCTACTGATATAATTTGTGAATTATTTTCTAATATATCTGTTATTAATAATAAAAATAATTCTTCGTTATTTTCTTGTATGAATTTCTTCATTTCGTTTTCTATTTCTGTTTTATTTTTTAGTACATCTTCTATACTTGCCGTATTTACTTGTGCTACTTGATATTTTACTCCATTTGTTGTAAATGGTTTTGAGTCCATATTTATTAATTCACTACATAAAAAATCACTTAAATCTGTTCCTGCTTTTAGCATATCTAAGCCATATTCTTGTTCATTAACATTAGCAATTTTAGCCAATGATTTTGCCGCTTCTACATCTTTTTGTGTACAAGTTGGTGACTTAAATAATAATGTATCTGATATTATTGCACTTAACATTATTCCTGCTATTTTAGGTTCAATCTCAATATTATTCATTTTGTACAAATCATATATAATTGTAGATGTACAACCTACTGGCATTGCATAATAAAACAAAGGCTCAGCTGTTTTAAAATCTGATATTTTATGATGGTCTATTACTTTTAATATTTTAGCATTTTCTATTCCATCAACACTTTGTCCAAATTCATTATGGTCTACCAATATTACCTCTTGATTTTCTTCTACTTTTTCTAATAATTCTGGTTCATCTACCTTAAAATATTCTAAAGCATATTTTGTCTCTTTATTTATATTTCCAAGCCTACAACATTTGGCTGATTTTTCATCTAATTTATTTTGAAGATTTGCCATTGCTATTGCTGACATTATTGTATCTGTATCTGGATTCTTGTGTCCAAACACTAATATATCGTTCATTAAAATCATTCCTCTCTTTTCATCATTCTTTAACATTATATCATAATTTTTATTTTTTTCAATAGAAATAATTAAATTTAATTTCTAGCTCATTTACAATTCAGAATTGTCCTCCAAAATTTTCTGTGCTACATCTTCTTCTAAATCAAAAGCATAAACATATCCTCCTAAAGCCCTTGCTTTTTGCCTTAAATTCTCGTTATCATCACTAACATAAATCTTCGCTTTACCCTTTCCATTTTTAGCTTCTTGAATCAAATTAGATACTGGTGAATTTCCATCAAAAGCAATGACAATAGACGTTCTCCTTTCAAAAATCTCATAATTAAAACTTTTATATATCCCAGAACCTTCACTTTCTATTGACACACATACTCCTGTTATACCCGAATTTAATAGTCTTTCTTTTACCTCTTTTGATATCATCTTAGGAATAATTGCATAAATCTCAAAGTCCTTTTTCTGTTTTTTGCAAACATCTATAATAGCCTTTTCATATCCTCTAATTTTATGGCCTATTACAAAATATGCTTTTTGTGGACTTATTGATTTTACCAACTTATCTAAAATTTCTATCCCCTCTTCTTCAACATTTGTATGTATCCCTCTAGCATTAAAACTTCCACCTGCAATAATTATTGGCATTTTATCTAAAGGTAAGCTTTCCACTATCATATCTTTTAAATAATCTTCCGCTTTTACCTTATCTGTCAACCTTAACTGCACCTTTTTATTTTCCTTATCATATCTTTCTTCTAAATCTAATATTGCTTCCTTCATTGTTCTACCATTTAAAAACTCATTAAAAGACTTACTTTTTTCCTCAAAATATTGTCTACTATGTTCAATAATCTCCTCCTCAACTTCTCTCATTTGAGCAAAATCCATCTCTGTAAGACCTAACAAATTTTGCAATGCCAACTGTTCATCTATTGTATCAATTCCATAAAATCCACAGCCATCAGTTCCTTGCACACATTTTATTCCATTACGCAAATACTTCCTTAATGGATGTTTTGATATTTTACTTAAATTATTTAATCTTACATTTGAAGTTATTTGGAACTCCATTACAGCATTAGATTCTTTTATTTCTTTTATTAAAGTTTTTCCTTCTTCTGATTCTAAATCTGCTGTATATAACCCGTGACCAATTCTTACTCTTGGAAATTCTTGCCCTTTTCTTAATGATTCTTTAACACATTTTATTGAATTATACACATTATCCCTTAGGCTATCATTTTCTCCAGCGTGAATTCTTATAGTATAGCCTCTATCTTCTTCATCTACATATTGAACAATTTCTTGTATTACAGGCTTTAGTTCTGAAATATCATTTATTTCTTCTCCAATAAAATCACTACCAACAACATAAGGACTTTTAGAAACAGCCTTTAATACATTCAAATTTTCTCTTAAATATTCACTATTAGCTGCATCTTCATTTACTATTGTTAAAGGTATCCTTCTTATTGCCACCAAAAACCTTAATTGTACGCCTGTCTCTTTTTCAATATCTGGCATAGTGCTATGTATATCTTCCAATAATTCTATTGCAGGAGCTCCTTTTTTTGTAAGAGTTGTATCTGCTATTTCAACATATTTTATACCTTGTTTTTGATATTCTCTTGCTATCCATAATAACTTATCTCTTCTCAAGTTATTATTTTTAAATACACTTGTACTTTTTAAATCCTCAAGCATTCTTTCTAATATATCTCTTATTTGTTTTTGTGGTATTTTCTCTATTTTACTTTCTTCTAAATCAATTTTCTCATCACTTTCAATTCCTTTGGCAAAAACATATCTATACAAATACAATTTTTCCAAATTGGTAAATACTGCTTGTCCATCTTTTAAAATAGCTAAGCTTCTTCTTATTTTTTCTATATTTTCTTGTGCATCTTTTAAATTATTTAAAATAAAATCTGCAAAATTAATAAATGTATTATCATCTATTTTTCTATCCAAATATTTTCCTGTCAAATCAGAATCTTTAAATTTTTGTGTAACTCTTTCTCTTTGAGCACTTATTTTTTCTTTTTGCTCTTTTGACATCTTCAAATTTAATTTTTTTATGTAATACAACGGATATCTCACCTGATGTTTTATACCTAATGCAATTAAACAATCAGGAGATAAGTTAGCATTAGCGTGTGTATGTAAATCCGTTCTAAATTTTACTTCTTTTAGAATATATGATTTTACTATTGTTTTTTCCATTGGAAATCTATAATCTTTTGTTTGAGACATTAATGTTTTAGCTATTGCAGGAATTTGCCCATTTAGTTGTACTCCCTTATCATCAAATATATTTGCTACTCTATATCCTCCAAGTCTAAAAATATACACATCTTCATTTTGTGCATTTATACTTGCTGGTATTTTACCTGTTATAATTTTCATATTTTTCTCGTTCTTTATTGTTGGCACACCACATATTTTCGCCAAATTTGTTATCAAATTTCCGGTATTATGATTTGGAGTTTCTAGTATATATGTTAATTCATCTTCCCCTGTTTTATATAGATTTACCACTATATCTCTTTCTTTGTCTAAATAAAATGTTGTAAAATATTGATTATCTTCCAATTTTAATCACATCCCTTAATTATAAAATTTACTGTTTTACATATTTTACTACATATTTTTTTAAAGTTCAATTAATATATGCAATTTTATTAATATTTCCATTAATTCTAATTAAAATTCAAAAAGCCTAATGGCGTGATATACACACCATTAAGCTTTTTGTCACTAAAGAAGGTCCGAACAAAATTGGCAAAATTATACATCAATCACCTTGCTACCCTTGACCTTCTTCCCAACACACAAAACGTTATCCATCTCATCGAGATAGACATATACGTTCGTATAGTCATTAACGTGCTTGCAAACCGGGGATAATCCTACATTTACAATATCCCCATTTTCGTCGATTGAGACCCACCCCTTTTCGGAGTGAAGTGCAATGTACAGGTTCTTTATTGCCATTAGCTTGCACAATGCATCATATTCTCTCCCGTCTTTTGCATCAATCAGCTGATAATACCGATTCACCTTTCCAGATGAGTCCTGCACTTCGTATACTGTCCTTACTTCTCTCATAAGATTTCCTCCTATTTGTTTTGGAATTTTAATGCAATAACTTATGTTTTATCTTACCACATTTTACATAATTTGTCAAATTTATATTTAATTCCCCAAAAATCGATTTTACAAAAGTATTGGTTCAATTTGTTTTCCGTCTAAAGCATATTCAATAGTTTTAATAATATATTCAGAATCAAAAACTATAGAACGTGGCTTTGAAATTGGATTATCCTGTCTAAATGGTACAAAATAATAATATCTTCTGTTCATTAATGTTGCTATATTTACCATATTCGCTCCAAGTCCATTATTTGTAGATGGAGCAATAACTACTGGTAAATCATTTCTTAAGTGCGATTTTACCGCCATAGTAGCAGGCGTATCTATTATATCACAAGCAAGCTTAGCCATTGTGTTTCCACTTGCTGGTGCAACTATCATAATATCTGTTAAATGCTTTGGACCTATTGGTTCAGCATCTTGTATTGTATGAATTATTTCTTTTCCACACAATTCTTCTATTTCCTTTATAAAATCTTTTGCTTTACCAAATTTAGTATCCATTGTGTAGCTGTGTGTTGACATTATCGGTAACACATCAGCTCCATACTTAATTAATTCCTTCATTTTTGGTATTGTCTTTCTAAATGTACAAAAAGAACCTGTAAGTACAAATCCTATTTTTTTTCCTTTTACTTCCAAAAAAATCATATCCTCCCTTCTTATAATGTTATTATATAATATGAATTTATGTAAAACAATGTTATTAATCAAATCTACAAATGAGTATTTTATAACCTTTTTGGCATAAAAAAAGAAGAATAAAAATATCCTTCTTCTTCTAATTATTTTACAAATAACAATACCATATATAGTGCATAAAGCATTAAATAAGTTATTCCATTTGATTTTGTCATTTCATCTTTTCTATCAGTATAAGGAAACAATCCTAAAACAAATGTTGCGACAATTAATATTCCTAATTGAATATTATATGTGTAATCATAAGTAACTGGCGCTATAACTCCAGATGCACCAATTATTAATAATATATTAGCAATATTTGAGCCTATAACATTTCCTATTGCAATATCCGAATCCTTTTTTATTGCTGCCATAACACTTGTTACCAATTCTGGTAAACTCGTTCCTATAGCAAGTATAGTTAAACTAATTATCTTATCACTAACATTAAAACTCTTTGCAAGTATTTCTGCATTATCAACAGTTAAGTCTCCACCAATTTTTAACCCTATTATTCCTAATACTATATACACTAAATTTACTATAGTTCTTCTTTTCTTTACTTGATTATCTTGTAATTCTTCATCATTATGTTTAGCTGCACTTCTTGCCATAAAAATAGTATACAATATAAAACTTACAAACAAAACAAGTAATATAAGAGAATCTACAAAAGAAATTTCTCCTCCTATATTACACAAAACTGTAAATAATACAGTAATAAATAAACATATCGGTATATCTACATATTTTGTTTCTTTTCTAAATTTTATATGATTTATTGTTGCAGACAATCCTAAAATCAATAATAAATTACACAAATTACTTCCTATGATATTCCCTAATACCATTTCATCATATCCGTTTAAAGATGAGGTTATATTTACAAATAATTCTGGCATTGATGTACCAATAGAAACAACTGTTAAACCTATAATAATTTCAGGGATATTAAACTTTTTAGCAACACCTCTTGCTCCTTCTACTAAAAAATCTGCTCCCTTAATTAATAGTGCAAATCCAATTACTATAAATAAAATATTTAAAATCATAAAATCTCTATCCTCCTGTTACCACAATTGCACTATAGCATTCAATGTTTTTCCATCATTGCTTTTTATTGCAATATTGTGTCTGTTGTTTTCAAACGAATAAAAGCATTTCACTTTTTGATTTAATCTTACTTGATGTTTATACATAATATGCACATTATTTAATTCTTCTCCATTATATATTTCTTCTGGTAATGCTTCATAAGCAATATTTATATAATCGAGATTATGTAAATGATTATTAACATCAATATCAGCCCTCTTAACAGTATATTCATACACTCTTTCATAATTCTCGCAAGGTTTTATTTTATTTATCTCAAATTTTGGCTTCCCCTCTGGATTATATAGAGATATAACTGAATCATCAACCTTTGATATTCTATTAGTTTCAAGATTAAAAAATACCCATTTAGAAGTAGCTGTTGCAACTAAATTATTTTTATCATCAACTATTTCAAAATCACGATAAACATTATGCACAAAATCCTTCTCAATTTCTGTAGCCCAAGTTTTTACTAAGATTTTCTCTCCAAAAGGAGGGCGACTATTTACCTCTAATCTCCAATCTAACAAAAGCCACGCCCTCTTTTTAGTATATATATCTTTCACACCATACCCTACATCATCTGAATGATTACTTGCTACATCTTCCAAGAATGCTAATATTCCATAATTTGTAAGCTTATTCTTTTTTCCCATTTCTCTAGTTCCAACTGTATATGCCTTTTCATATTTCATAATGTATTTGCCTTCTTTCTAATTTTAATATCCCGGTTTTTCTAATAACTTAAACATATTTCTTTTATATTCTTCAACTCCTGGTTGATTAAATGGATTTACTCCAAGTATATTTCCTGAAATAGCACAAGCCAATTCAAAGAAATATATTAATTGTCCTATGTTTTCTTCATCTAATTTATCCATTGTTATTATTGTATTTGGAACATCTCCTGTTACGTGAGCCTCAAGAGTTCCCTCCATAGCCTTTTTATTTACATAGTCTAAACTCTTTCCTACTAAATAATTTAGTCCATCTAAATTATCATCATCACTATTTATATTTATATTAAACTTTGGCTCTTTTATGTTTATTACTGTTTCCATTAAAGTACGAACACCTTGCTGTACATATTGCCCCATAGAATGTAAATCTGTAGTATAGTCAACACCTGCTGGAAAAATCCCCTTTTCTTCTTTTCCTTCGCTTTCTCCAAACAACTGCTTCCACCACTCTGTAAAATAGTGCATTTTAGGTTCATAATTTACCAACAACTCTATTCCTTTATCTTTTTGACTATACAAAATATTCCTGCTAACAGCATATTGATAACATTCATTATATTTTAAATTACTATCATTATATTTTTCTTGAGCAATTCTTGCTCCCTCCATTAATTTGTCTATATCAATTCCTGCTACTGCAATAGGCAATAATCCTACCGCTGTTAATACAGAATATCTTCCTCCAACATTATCTGGTACTACAAATCTCTCATATCCTTCCATATCAGATAATACTCTTAATGCACCTTTTTCTTTATCTGTTGTAACATATATTCTACTTCTTGCTTCATCAATTCCATATTTATTTTCAAGTATTTCTCTAAATATTCTAAATGCAATCGCTGGCTCTGTTGTTGTTCCTGATTTTGATATTACATTAATTGAAAAATCTCTTCCTTCTATAGCCTCCATTAATTCACTTATATAGTTTGGACTTAAATTATTTCCTGCATATACAATTTGTGGATATTTTCTTTTTTCATCACTTTGTATGCTTGAAAATGAACTTGTAAGTGCCTCTATTACAGCTCTTGCTCCTAAATATGAGCCACCTATCCCTATAACTATTAATATATCTGACTCTTTTTGTATTTTTTGTGCTGCTTTTTTTATTTTACTAAATTCTATTCTATCATAATTAGTTGGTAAATTTAGCCATCCAACAAAATCGCTCTCATCTTCTGCTCTACTATGTAAGTCATTATGTATCTTATCTATCGTATCTTTGTACTCCATAATTTGTTCTTTTTCTATACCTGTATTTCCCAATTCAACTTTTATCATAACACCTCATCCTTTCTTTTTTATACGAGTTATTGTATCAAATAATAAAAAAAATAGCAAGATTTCTCTTACTATTTTTCTCTACTTTTTATTTATTTTGCTGCTGCTACTTTTTCTTCTACAACAGGATATACACTAACTTTCTTTTTATCTTTTCCTTTTCTTTCAAATTTCACTCTACCATCAACTAATGCGTAAAGTGTATCATCACTTCCAATTCCTACATTAGTTCCTGGATGTACGTTTGTTCCTCTTTGTTTTACTAGAATATTTCCTGCTAGAACAAATTGACCATCAGCTCTTTTTATACCAAGTCTCTTTGATTCACTATCGCGACCATTTTTTATACTACCTTGACCTTTTTTATGAGCCATATTTTTTCACTCCTTCCAGTTCCTTTATTTTATGTAGACATAAACTAATGCCTTTATATTTATCTTTATTAATTACGCTTTTGCTGTTTTGATTGATGTTATTTCAATCTTAGTGTAAGGTTGTCTGTGTCCTTGTTTTTTTCTTTCATTTTTCTTTGCTTTCATTTTGAACACAATTATTTTTTTATGTTTTCCGTGAGATACTACTTTACCCTCAACTTTTACACCTTTAACATAAGGATTTCCTACTTGTACTTTTCCTTCATTTGATACTAATACTACATTGTCAAATGTAACATTTTTTCCTTCTTCTGCATCTATTTTTTCGAAAAATACTACATCTCCTTCTGCTACTTTATATTGTCTTCCACAACTTTCAATTACTGCGTACATTTAAAATGCACCTCCTTTATTTGTATACTCGCTAATCCTTAAAAAAGGTAGTTTGTGTTTCATAACCTTTTGGTACCTTGACTAAGCGGATTACAGTTATCTATTTTACCATAATATTTTTGTCTTGTCAATCAAATTCAAAAAAAAGACTATCTAATTTATTAATTTGATAATCTTTTTTACTGTTCATTATTAATATAAACTTCTTCATCTGGTAAATACATATCTAACTTTTCTCTTGCCATTTTTTCAATATATTCGTCTGAATTTACATTCTTTTTTGTTTTATTTAATTCCTCTTGTTCTCTATTTGCCGTTGCTATTTGCTCATCTAACTCTTTACTATTTGTTTTGTAAGTATCTAATATATTTTGTTGATAAAAGAAAGTTACTACTGCATATATTATCATTAGTATTAATATTAATTTTTTTAATAATTTTCCTATCTTTCTCATAAGTACCCATCTTTCTATATAATATCTATATTATTATATTTCTCCTTTTTTGCAAAAAATCCCCTTTTTTTCACTATTTTTTTCAAATATTTACCAATTTTCTTTCCATTATTGATAAATATTCTTGAAATTGGTCGAATTATATATTTTTTTATAATCTTAAATACCGCTACAAATGGACTAATTACACATCTTATTATTGTTAGTAATATCTTTTTAAATATTATATCTATAACAAATACACAAACATTTATCACATACTTACTTAATGCTAATATATATATTACCACTCCAATTATTATACCTAATATCATAAAAAATCTCAGCTGCCCATCACTAAATGTACACATTGAATATAATATTATTCCTCCAGTCATTATCCAAAAAAGTATATCTTCTACATAAGTTGTAATATCATTTGTTTTAAAGCTTTTTCTAATAATTCTAAAAAAATCAAACAATATCCCTATTAAAAAACCATTTAGCGTAAAAATCAAAAACAAATATGTTTGATTATTCACCAATATTATCACCTACTTAAAAATCTTACTGAATAATCCGCTTTCTGCTTTAGAATGTTGTTCACTATATGCCAAGCTATTTACCAATCCCTCTACAATTACCTCTGAAGTATCTATACTCAATTTATTTATCTTCAAATTCTCTCCCTTAATTGTAAGCAACCCTAACTCTGTTTCCACTATTACAACTTGGTCATCAAAGCTCAAAACATCTTTAACACCAGATACATTAAGCTTTTTTCTATTTTCTAACACTATATTTTGTATTAGATTTCCTGTTGAACTATTTTCAAAACTTCTTCTATCTTCTATTACCATCTTTATCTTTCCCCTCATATTTTATAATCTTATATAATTATATATATTCGATTTAGGCTTTTTTAGAACAAAAATTTACTGCTATTTATGTTCTAAACACAAATAGCAGTAAATCTTATATTAGTTTATGATGTAACTTTTTTAAAATATCATCTGACATTACTTTTTTAGTCATAATAACTATTTTAGCCTCACTAACTTCCATACTTAAAATATCCATTTTAGTTTCCTCTAAAAATTCTATAACCTTTTTTAGAATAGCATTATCATTCATCATTCTATTTCCCACAATAGATATACGCGAAACTTCTCTTTTTACTATACTTTTTACACCAACATTTTCTACTTTTTCACCAACTACCGTTCCATAATTATCATTAAATGTTGACTTTGCAATTATTTTAACTCCGAATTTTTCTCCAATCTCAACACATCTATTATGCAAAACCTTTGCACCTTCATTTGCAACCTCCAACATCTCAGTATAAGATATCGAATTTATCTTTTTTGCATCTTGTACTTGTTTTGGGTCTGCAGTAAACACTCCTTCTACATCTGAAAATATATAGCAATTTTCAGCATTTAACTTCGCAGCTATTGCTACTGCTGTCGTATCAGAGCCACCTCTACCAAGAGTGCTAATATCCATTTTTTCATTTATACCTTGAAAACCCGCTACAATTACAATCTTGCCCAAGCTTAATTCCTTTTCTATTCTTTCAACATCTACATCTTCAATTATTGCATCTTGATTTGTATTATTCGTAATTATTCCAGCCTGCCAGCCAGTTAATGATATTGCTGGTATGTTATAGCTATTTAGCAAAATTGCCAATTTTGCCATAGTTACCTGTTCTCCTGTACTCAATAGTACATCTAACTCTCTTTCATTAGGTACATCAGACAATTCATTTGCTTCTTTTAATAATCTATCTGTAGTCTTACCTTGTGCAGAAACAACAACTACAATCGACTTATTCTGATTATAAAATTCCTTAATCTTTTCAACTACAAGATTTAATTTTTCATTATCTGCAACTGAACTTCCTCCAAATTTCAATACAATTTTGTCCATTGTCGCACCTTCTTTGCATTTTTATATAGTTACTTAAATTAACTATATTACATTATATTAAAATTTGCGAAAAATGTTGATATAAGAAATTTAAAATCTTGCTCGATATTAATTCAAGCAAGATTTTAAATAACTTTCTATAAAATCATCTATATCTCCATCCATAACGGCCTGTATATTTCCAACCTCATAATTTGTTCTATGGTCTTTTACAAGTGTATATGGACAAAATACATAAGAACGTATTTGACTTCCCCACGCAATATCTCTTTGCACACCTTTTAGTTCTTCTATAGTTTCCTTATTCTCTCTTTCTTTTAAATCCAATAATTTAGATTTAAGCATCTTCATTGCACTTTCTTTATTTTGAAGCTGTGAACGTTGCGTTTGACACGCCACCACAATTCCTGTAGGTATATGGGTAAGTCTTACTGCTGATGACGTTTTATTTATATGTTGTCCACCAGCTCCAGATGCTCTATATACGTCCATTTTTATATCATCAGGATTTATATATACCTCTACATCATCATCAATCTCAGGTATCACCTCTAATGACGCAAATGAAGTATGCCTCCTTCCTCCTGAATCAAAAGGAGATATTCTAACTAATCTATGTACTCCCATTTCGCCCTTTAAATATCCATAAGCATTTTCGCCTATTACTTCAAAGGTTACACTTTTTATCCCTGCTTCATCGCCTTCTAAATAGTCTAATTCCTTTATTTCATAGCCATTTTTATTTGCCCATCTTATGTACATTCTATATAGCATCTCTGCCCAATCCTGTGACTCTGTTCCACCAGCTCCTGGATGTAATGTTAATATTGCATTACTGCTATCATATTTTCCCGAAAGTAATGTTTGCAATTCAAATTTTTCTAATTTTTTTTCAAATGCCTTAGTATCTGATAATATATCTTTTTTCAAAGCATCATCAGGCTCTAATTCTACCAACTCTGTTAACTCTAAAATACCTTCTATTTCATTTTTTAACTCTTTATATTTTACACACTTACTTTTTCTATGCTTTATTTCTGAAAGTATCTTACTTGATTCCTTTTGATTATTCCAAAATCCCTCAACAGTTGTTTTTTTCTCAAGCTCTTGCAATTCCTGTTCCATTTTTGAAATGTCAAAGTGAATCACCTAAACTCTGTAATTTTTGTTGCATTTCTTGTAGATGTCTTGTATTTTCATCTAACTCTATCACTACTTTTCACTCCTTTACTCCCACTCTATTGTTGCTGGTGGTTTACCTGTAATATCATAAACTACTCTATTAATATGTTTAACTTCATTTACTATTCTATTAGAAACCTTTTCTAATATTTCATACGGAATTTTACTCCACTTAGCCGTCATAAAATCTGATGTATCTACTGCTCTTAATGCTATTGTATAATCATAAGTTCTGTCATCTCCCATAACTCCAACACTTCTAATATTCGTTAAAACAGCAAAATATTGATTTATTTCTCTATCTAATTTTGCATTTGCTATTTCTTCTCTAAAAATATAATCTGCATCTTTTAATATATCTAATTTAGCTTCTGTTATATCCCCTATAATCCTTATTGCAAGTCCTGGTCCTGGAAATGGTTGACGATACACTAAAAGCTCTGGTAATTCAAGCTCTACTCCAACTTTACGTACCTCATCTTTAAATAAATCCCTTAATGGTTCAACAATTTCTTTAAAATCTACATAATCTGGAAGTCCTCCAACATTATGATGACTTTTTATTTTTGCGCCCTTGCCTAATCCACTTTCTATAACATCCGGATAAATTGTACCTTGCACTAAATAATCTACTGCTCCTATTTTTTTTGCCTCTTCTTCAAATACTCTAATAAATTCTTCACCTATTATTTTTCTTTTTTGTTCTGGGTCTGTAACTCCAGCTAATTTTGACAAAAATCTTTCTTTCGCATCTACTTTTACAAAATTAACATCAAATTGTTTAGTAAATATTTCTTCTACCTCCGCTGCCTCGTTCTTTCTAAGTAACCCGTGGTCTACAAATATACAAGTCAAATTTTTTCCAATAGCTTTATTTACTAATGCTGCGGCAACCGAAGAATCTACTCCACCTGATAATGCACATAATGCCTTTTTATCTCCAATTTTTTCTTTTAATTTTTTTATTGTATCTTGTGCATAAGATGACATTTTCCAAGTTCCTGTACACCCACAAACATCATATATAAAACTTCTTATTACTTCAGTTCCTCTTTCTGAATCATTTACTTCTGGGTGAAACTGTATACCATAAAAATTCTTTTCTGTATTTTGCATTCCTGCATTTATACAATGTTCTGTAGATGCAATATTTTCAAACCCCTCTGGAAGCTTTGTTACTAAATCTGTATGACTCATTAAAAAATTATTTTCATCTTCAAATTTATTAAAAATTTTTGAACTATTATTTATTTTTACTTTTGTCACTCCATACTCTCTTTTATTTGCCCTTTCAACTTCTCCACCTAAGATATGTGTCATAAGTTGCATTCCATAACAAATTCCAAGTATTGGAATTCCCAACTCAAATATCTTTTTATCACATACTGGCGAATCCTCTAAATACACACTTGCAGGTCCTCCTGTAAATATTATCCCTTTTGGGGCTTTCTCCTTTATTTTTTCTATTGGTGTATCATAAGGAACTATTTCCGAATATACATTACACTCTCTTACTCTTCTTGCTATTAATTGATTATATTGACCATAAAAATCTAATATTAATATTTTTTCCATTTTATTATCCCTTTCTTTTTTAACTTATATCTTATTATACTAGCAAATGTGGGCTTTCGTCAAGTAAAAGCCCACATTTATACATAATTATTTATTCTTTTCATTTATGCTTTTAAGAAAATCCTTTGTTGTATTACTTTTATCAAACACATACATAAATCCCAATATCACTGCTACCAATAACAATATTAATAAATATAAAATAATTCCTCTTTTCCAATCGCCTACTGCCAAATTAGTACCAGCCAATGTTGATGTTATAACTGATGGGAATCTTGCAATAGTTGATATTGCTATAAATCTCACAGGTCGTATCGGTAACAACGCCGCAATATATACTAACAAATCTTTTGGCATTCCTGGTATTAAAAATGATATTAAAATTATTAACTCTATCTTTTTAGGATTTTGAAACCATTTATTATTTTCTATTTTTTTTATTTTTTCCTCATCACAAAAATTATATATAAATTTTCTTCCTAATTTTCTAACTAACAAAAATATCATTATTGACACTGCACAAGACGATAACATAATAAACACAGTTCCCCATAATGCACCATAACACATTCCCGCTAATATCTCTATTGGCTCGCCAGGAATAATAAATAAGAAAATCTGTGCTACTTGTAGCCCCAACAATGAAAACATTCCTGCAATTCCTGTATTTTGAACTTTTTCTTTAAAAGCTACTTGACCTTCTGTTGTTGATAAATCCTTCATAACGGGAAAAAGATATATTATTATTCCTATACATAATGTTAATACAACTACTCCTAATAAAATTTTGAATATTTTTATTTTAGTATTTTTCATATTGATAATTGCTCCTTTTATTGCTTTTTCTATTTTTATAATATATTATTACCTGTATATATTAAATTGTTATTTTTTGTCATTGTATATTTTCTTAAAAGTCCATTATATATTATCTCTAAATTATCTATCTTTTTAAAATCTTCTGGTCTTATAGTTGCTGGTAATTGTGCATTAATTCCTGCATTTTCTATTACATATTTAACAAACTCCGCACAATAAAATGATTTTTCTTTTTCCAATTTCTTATTAAAACCCGCTGCAATTAATCCAATGAGATTAAACTTGTAATTATGTTTATCTCTTTTTATTTTCTCTATATTTCTTTTTATATTTTGATATTGCTCGTATGTTACTTTTAAAGCATAAACTTTTGTTCTTGTATTATAAAATCTTTTAAATGTTCCCCTATTTATATATTCGTGTACAAATCCTCCTATAAAAGGATTGTATGGATTTAATCTCCCAAAACTGTACATCTCTCTTAGTTCTTTATCTAAAGATATAGATACGTGCGTAAATTCATCTCTTGTAAATCCTTTTATCATTCTTGATAAAACTGTTCCCGTGTGTGTTAATATTATATATACTTCTTCCATTTCTTATGTTTTTGCTCCTCTTTTAATTACTGTACCATAAATCTTTACAGTTTTTCTTATTTCTTGCTATATATATTTTACTACATATTATGCAAAAATTCAATGGTATGTAGAAAATAAATTAGTCACATAAAAATTTTTAAATTTATTCTATGTGCTAAAAGAAAAGTTAAATGCAATAGAAAACTCAGATTACTAATATTTAATAATCTGAGTTTTTATTTTTTAATCTAAAAATTTCTTGGAGCACTTTTTGCAATCATCTTTTATTTTCTAATTTATACTTCTTCCACTACCAATTTATCTTTTATCGCTACTATCGTATAGCTTTTTAAATTTGGCAACATTTTTATTTCTTCTGTTTGTTGATATATTTTTATTTGCTCCCTTGCTTCTTCTTGTTTTTTATTTAATATACTATTATCTTTGTCATATTCTTCTTGCTTTATATATTTTAATTCTATTAATATTCCATATCTTTCT
>CANQRS010000011.1 GCA_947626295.1 uncultured Clostridia bacterium | reverse complement strand
GCTCCCTTAGCTCAGTTGGTCAGAGCAACCGGCTCATAACCGGTGGGTCCAAGGTTCAAATCCTTGAGGGAGCACCAAAATCAAAATATTAGGTTAGAAATTAAATTTCTAACCTATTTTTTATCACTCATATCAATACAATAAATCTTTTTATTGCTCATATCAATATAATACGTTTTACATCCATAAATCCTCTTTATAACTAACATCGCAATCCACATCGCCCTTTATTCCAGGAACACTCCCTGTTGATGTATATTGCCAAATATCATAATCACCATTATACTTGTACGAATCACTTGGTATTGTTCCATTATTTTTTCCATAAGCTGCAACCCAAACTGCACAATCTTTTGGCAATTTATTAACATCAATTTTTGTAGTCAAATAGTATCTATTAGCATAAATTCCTGGTCTCATACCTGCCTTTTTTAAAATATCATAAAATTCAATACACATTTGCGTAATTGTTGACTTACTTAAATAAGCCTGTTCTTCTACATCATAAAATATTGGTAACTCAAAAGATTTTCCCTTTAACATTTGTACTAAATGATTTGCTTCATTTCTTGCCTCTTCTACGCTTTGTGCTCTCGCATATAAATATGCTCCTGTAGGAATATTATATTTCTTTACGCCTTTATAATTATTTTCAAACTGATTATCTTTTAATGTAGTTCCATATCCTGCTCTTATAATCATAAAATCTATTTTTTGGGAATTATATAGTGTTTTAAAATCTATTTCATATTGCCAATGAGACACATCAATTCCATATTTTTTCTGTTCTAAAGTGAATTTTTGTGCATCTGAACAATTAGCAACATATACCCTTATATTTGTACCATTTGACGTCTTTCCACCATCTACGTCTAAATATCTTCCATTATACATAGACACTATATAATAAAATCCTTTATTATTGCTTTTTACAATCTTCCATAATTGATTACTAAATCCCTTGTATGTACTCTGATAAACATTAGATGAATAATTTGTCCCTGCAGTTGATACTGTCAAAGCCTTATTTGACCTTTTACATATAATCTTATAAAGTCCATTTCCTACATAAGTAAATTCAAACTTTTGTTGTTTTTCATTTGCATCAGCCCATATTTGAACATTTACTCCATCATCACTTGAGCCTGTAGAAACATCTAATAACATATTTGATGCAATCTTTGTAGTAATTTCATAGCTTCCATTTTTAACCTGAGCAACTTGGCTATCATCATCTATTTTATTAAACAAAAATTTCTTTCTATTATTATTTGATGGCATATTTATTTGCACATTTGTACCATTCTTTGTACTGCCATTTTTGACCTCTAAATAAATACCACTACATTTAGAAATTATATTATAGTATCCATCTGAAGTTTCCTTTATTACCCATTTTTGTGCATCTGTTGAATTTCGTGTATATTGCTGTACATTTGTACCTCTTTCTATCTCTGCATTTGCAACATCTACTAACTTCCCAGAATGTAAATTCGTAATAGTGTAATAACCAAAACCATCATATTCTACATAAAACTTCTGTTGTGCAACATCATCATTCTTCCATATTTGTATATTTGCCCCTGAAAGTGTTGAAGCTGCTGATACATCTAAAACCTTGTTTTTATCCAAAGCTGTTGAAATCGTATAAAGTCCATTTTCTACTGTTTGCTTTCCTTCTACAGTTTTTATCTTTCTAATTATAAATTTTTGATTATCTAAATTCAAACTTTCATTTACTTCAATATTTGTTCCATTTGATGTTTTTGAATTTGTTACAGTCAATGCTAAATTATTGCATTTTGAAATTATAGTATAATAATTATCTTTAGTTTGTTTTATTATCCATTTTTGAGCATTTGTTGAATTGCTTGTATATTGTTGCACATTTGTCCCCTTTTTCGTTCCTGCATTATCTACATCTAAAACTTTTCCTGACCTTACACTTTCTATCATATAACTCCCATTACCTAGATATGTAAATTTGAATCTTTGCTGCCTTGCATTTGTTTTCTGCCATATTTGTACATTTGCCCTCGACAACTCCGAGCCACCTGATATATCCACTACCATATTTGAATCAATTTTCGTTTCAATTTCATACACTCCATCACTTAATACTTGAGCTATTTTACTTATTTCCTCATTAGAAACCTCTTGTACTGCCTCTACAAAATTAATATTAACAAATATGAATTGCAATAATATAAATAATAATGACAATGTTAATGTTCTCTTTAGTATCTTCATACCACCACACATCCTTTGTTTTTATTCTACTAAAATTATAACATCATCATCTTTCCTAGTCAAAGTTAATTTTAGGTAATTTTTTATACAAAAAAATGTAATACTCAATTACCTATAAGTAATTAAATATTACATTTTTAATTATGCTTTTTTTGCTACACTTACTATTTCAGTAAATGCTTTTGGGTCATTTACTGCTATATCAGCTAACATTTTTCTATTAATTGTTACATTTGCCTTTTTTAATCCTGAAATTAATTTGCTATATGTAGTTCCGTTCATTCTTGCTGCTGCATTTATTCTTGCTATCCATAATTTTCTAAAATCACTTTTTCTATCTTTTCTTCCTACATAGGCATAAGACATTGATTTTAATACTGCTTGATTAGCATTTCTAAATCTATAGTGTTTGGCTCCATAATATCCCTTTGCTTGCTTTAATACTTTTTTATGCCTTTTTCTTGTAATCTTTGCTGTTTTTACTCTTGCCATTATATTTCACTCCTTCCACATTAATTACCATAAGGTAATAACTTCTTTATTGTATTTTCACACGACTTATCAGCATACGCACCTGGACGTCTTGATGATAATTTTTGTCTTTTTGTTTTATTTGCTAATAAGTGTCTTCTATTAGTTGTTGTTCTTTTTACTTTACCCTTTGCTGTTAAAGAATATCTTTTCTTTGCTGCTTTATTTGTTTTCATTTTAGGCATATCAAAAACTCCTTTCAAATTTAAAATTATATATATTAATTAAGCTTTTTTAGCTAGCATAATAAACATGTTCTTTCCCTCTAATTTTGGACTTTTTTCTACCACAGCTATATCTGATAATTCTTCTATAAATCTATTTAATACATTTTCTCCCATTTTTGAATTATTAATTTCTCTACCCTTAAATCTAACTGTGATTTTTAGTTTATTTCCACTTTCAATAAACTTTCTTGCATTTTTTGCTTTAAAGCCAAAATCGTGTTCTTCTATATTTGGAGTAATCCTAATTTCTTTTACTTCTAAAGTTTTCTGTTTCTTCTTAGCTTCCTTTTCCTTTTTAGCTTGTTCAAATTTATACTTGCCATAGTTCATTATTCTACAAACTGGTGGCTTTGAATTTGGAGCTACTAATACAACATCTAACTTTCTTTCTTCAGCTATTTCTAATGCTTCTCTTAAATTAACTACTCCTAGTTTTTCTCCATTTTCTCCTATTAATTGGACTTCTTTTGCTCTTATTTGACCATTTATTGGTAACTCTTGTTTTATATAAAACACCTCCATAAAAAAATTGACTATGTTACAAGCCAATTTAATCCACAAAAAAATAGTTGTTTTCTATTATTTTTTTAACCTTTTTCCACAAAGATAAGGTGAAGAGTGGATAACTCTTTCTTGTAACATTCCATATTATATACTAAAAATTAGTCAATGTCAATATTTTTTTCTTTTTTTCTCAAAAAGACTTGTTTTTTTTAGCATTTTATAGGATAATAGATATAGATTATATTAATTGAAAGGACTATAATAGCAATGAAATATGTAGATAAGTTTTTAAAAAAATTAAATGTAAATAGAAACACATTTGCAACTTATATACTAACCTTATTAACAGTATATTTAGCCGTAGACAGAATTGTAGAAATGTTAATTATGATATTTACTGGTGTCTCCTCTTCATATTGGGGACCTATAACATATACTTTAGCAATAGCTTGTCCAGTATTTGCTTACGCATTTGGAGCTAGTTCTTCTTATGTAGATTCCAGAGCATCGAGAGTTACATTATTCTATATATTCTTAATTGGCTTTTATATAATTACAATCTCAATGTTCACTCAATTCTTAAATGTTGGTGCGTGGATGTTATTTATATCATCGTCAAGTTATGTTACAATAGCAACAAACTTTTCAGAATTAATCAAACCTGCATTTTGTGCTATTTCCCTATATTTACCTTTAGCAACACTTTATCCATTTATAACATCAATATTATTAAAAATAAACGATACACAAACAATGGTAAAATCATTATGGGATTTTAGAGGAATTGATTTATCAGACAAAAAAGCAAAACACGGACCTTATGCTTGTGATGTTACACTATTTAAAGACTATGATAACAGTAAAATGATATCATTCCCAGAAATGTATAGATTTCAATCTTTGCTAGTATGTGGAGGTTCTGGAACAGGTAAAACATCAATGGTGTTCGAGCCAATAATTGCACAAGATATTGAAAAAAAGTTTTTCTTTAAAGAAGCTTCAAAAGAATTAGGTTTTACCGCTTTAAAAACTGGTATAGCAAACCTATCAGCACCTTACAGTAACGATTACTTAAACGAAAACTTTTCATTAAATATGCTAACACCTGCATTTGGAAAAGATACACTTTTTAATACCTTCGTCAAAAAAATGGTAATATCTTCAGCACCAAATGTATATAAAGACTTAGGTGTTACTTATATGTCTCCAGATTATGAGACACTTTCTCAAATGATGAGTGTTTGTAACAACTTTGATATAAAATATAATATAATAGACCCTTCTCAACCAGAGAAATCTATTGGATTAAACCCATTTATATATGATAACCCAACACAAATTGCCGTTATCATTTCATCAGCATTACAAGGAATAACATCAACAGAACAAAACGAAATAAAAGATGCATACAAAGAAGAAATTGCATTACAAATAATTGAAAATTTAACTATATTACTAAAAGTAATGTACCCTAGAATGAATGATGGTGCATTACCAAATATGGCAGATTTATTAACATTACTTTCAAACTTTAGCTTAGTTGAAAAAACTTGTAAAATTCTAAGTCAAGATGAAGAACTAGCTAAAAAATATGAGATGGAACTTTCATACTTTAGAAGAACATTTTATTCTGATAGCAAAGGAAGAGCAGAAACTGAAGCTAACACATACTTCTTAGCAAGTAGATTAGAAAACCTATTAAGGTCACCTTCAATCAGAACTATCTTATGTAATAGACACAACAACCTTAATTTCGATAACGCACTTGCAAATGGTGATATTACTTTTGTTTGTACGAGACGTGGTGAATCTGGAAAAACTGCACACAAAGCATTCGGATTATTTTTCTTACTATCAATGCAAAATTCTATACTTAGAAGACCTGGTAATGAAAAAACAAGAATCCCTCACTTCCTATATATTGATGAATTTCCTGATTTTCTATGCAAAGATACTGAAACAATGTTTACAATGTACAGAAAATATAAAGTTGCTACAACGATATCAGCTCAAAGTATTGCTCAATTTAGTGCAGCAGATAAAGATAACTATAACAGTGTTGTTTTAGGAAATTGTGCAAATAAAATATATACCGGTGGTGCATCGCCAGTTAAAGAACTTGAATGGTGGTCTGAAGAAATCGGAAAATGGAAACAATGGAAATATACACAAGACTTTGATGCCGGCAAAGGCGAAATGAGTTCAAGCTTAAAAACAGTTAAATATGACTATACTACAAAAATGCCAGCAGGCAGACTTCAAGCTTTAACTTTAAAATATTGTGCTTATAAAATATTAAATGATGGTAGCAAGCTTGTGTTTGGTCAAGGAATAATGTCATTCCTTCCAGATAAATATAAAGATAAGCACCCTTCAAAAAAATACAATTTCACAAAATATTCAACAGGTACTGGAGATTCAACTGATGATTATACAAACTACTCTGACCCAAAAACAAAATTCAACCCAAAGAAATTAAACTTCAAAGATACTGATAACGAATTTAATCCAGTTCAAAATAATACGTCAAAATATTCTTTTGATAACGAAGAAGGTGCAATCATTATAGATTTAAAAGATAACAAATAAATGTGAGCTATGTTAGCTCACATTTATTTTTAAATTACAAAATTCATATACTGCAATATAATACCAACAATTGCTCCTATACCATATAACAGTAAAATTATTTTTATATTCTCTTTTAAATTATGATTTATCCTAAATAAAACTATCAGCCCTACTCCCGCTCCTGTAAGTAATCCTGCAATTAAAGATGCGGCAGTAATAATATTTTGTATAAATAAATTTGTTATAATAACAGATGCTGCACAATTCGGAATTAACCCAATCAAGCTTGCAAATATTGGACCAAATATTGTATTTTTCTCAAATATGCTTGCTAGGTTATCTTCCCCTATAAAATCCACCATTATATTTATAATTAATGTTATTATAAATATATATATTAAAATATTTACTGTATGCTTGATAGATGACTTTAATATACCTTTTTCATCGCAATGGCAATGCTCATTCTCACATAAATTTCCAATATTTTCATTACTATTTTCCACATTATCTTTCATTCTTAGACACAAATCTATAATAAATCCACATATCATACCTATTAATACCTTTATTGCTATAATTTTTACAATTATTATTGATGGTACAGCCTCAGAAATGAATATCGGTATCATCTCATCAGATGTAGATAAATATACAGATATCAATGTTCCTAAACTTATTACTCTTGCTGCATATAAATTAGTGGCTGATACTGAAAATCCACACTGTGGTATCGCTCCTACAACACTACCTATAATAGGTCCCCATTTACCAGATTTTTTTATTGTCTGTTTAGATTTTTCACTCATTTTATGTTCTATATATTCCATAATTAAATAAGTTATAAACAAAAAAGGTACTAATTTTATAGTATCTATGAGTGTTTCTTCTAAAATGCTTAACATATAATATTCCTTTCTTTTAAATTATAAAAAAGAAGCTGACAACAATGGTCAGCAAACTTTTTATATAATCTATTTATTATATACTTTTATAATATTTTACTTTTCTATATGAATATATAGCAACTCCAGCTCCTACTAAAACAGCTAATGCTATAACACCATTTCCTTCTCCAGCTCCTGTATAAGCTAAAGCATTATTTGATGTATTATTTGATGTGTTATTTGCTGTATTGCTTAAAGAACTATTTGATGTTGATAAATTTCCACTTGTGTTATTTCCTAAAGCAGAATTTGATGTTGAAAGATTTGTTGATGAATTTGTATCAGTAGTTGTTAATAAACCTGATGTATTTGATGTGTTTGATGTATTACCTGTTGTTACTGTTGCATTAATTGTGTCCCAATCTTCTGCAGCAAATACACAATTTGTTAATGTTATTAATAACATTACACTTAAACTTATTACTATTAAACTTTTTAATAAACTTTTCATTTTTTTCTCTCCTCTTTTATTATATTTTCAAATATTCTATTTTATACGCTTTTTATTATACAACTTTTTTTTACTTATGTCAAATGTTTTTTCAAATTTTGTTATATATTTTCTTTATTTCCCTCTGGAAGTGCATTTGTTGGTAGCTCAATCTTGATTTTAATTCTAAAGATATATGTAGCTGCTTTAACAATTTTGCTCTCTTTAAATCTTTGCCATAATGATTTTTTCGCTTCAAAAGTTGTATCCTCTTTATAGCGTTGTTTTTCTTCTTCAATGCTTTGTTGAGCTTTATCTTCAACTTTTGCCATCTTCTCAACCTTTTCAGCCTTTTTAAATCTCTTAGCTTTTTCTACTTTTGCTTGTTTTTCGACAATATTTTCTTTTGCAACTTCTTCTTCAACAACAGCTTTCTCTACAACAGTTTCTATTTGTTCATCTGGTGTAGGTATTAGCTTTAATGCTTCTGCAATTTCAATTCCTATATAGCTTAATGCCTTTGAACTATCTTCTAATCTTTCCATATCTATTTCTATATGTAAATTAGATTCTAGGTTATTTACTCTTGCTTTTAGTAGTTTCATAGCGTCTACATATTCTTGTGAATCTTGTTCTATAGATACCCCTACTATATTTAAAGCTCTAGTTATATCAGAAGAAAACTTATCTGAGATATTATCAACTTTTATTACCCAATCATCATCTTTTTCTTCTACAGCTTTAATAACTTCTTTTAATTTTTCAGATAATGCTATATTTTCTTCTCTTTGTTTTATTAATTCTTCTATTTTCTTTGTATTTTCTTCAAATTGTATTGTCGCAAACTCTACCAAACCGTAAGTTGCTTTATATATACTTAGAGGAAAATTCTTCTTTTTTGGATATTCTATTAAATATGTTTTTATTGACTCTATTAAATCTTTAAAATATGAATCTTCTTCAAGTTGTACTATTTGTTTTTTACTATTAGGATTAATTAACTTTTGAATTTTTTCTATATTTGATAGAATTTTTTCTTCCGTAATTACCATCCTTACATTTACTATGCCAGACCTAGACATTGTAAACTTCCCTCCTTTGTTACATAATCTTCTTTAATTATACATCAACTTACAAAAAACTACAAGTCATTTTCCTCTTTTTTTCTTTACATTTTTGTTACATAAATATTACACAAATATTACAACTTTTTTCTATAAATAATTATTGCATCTGCAAAATCTTTTCTGTTTCAACCTTCCTTTTAATTTTATTTGTTGTAGTTTTTTCAAACTCCTCATCAGAAACTATTAGCTTTTTAATATATTTATACGTAGGCATAGTTCTATTTATAACTTTTACTTCTTTCCAAATTAAATCTTTAATTTCCTCTTCAGATATATCTCCGTAATGTTCTTTAATATAATCTTTATCATATACAACTTTCAAGCTTATAACCGAATCATCATTTTTTTCAGGAGTAGCATATACTAAACTCTCTAACACCATTGGTAAATTATTTACTAACATTTCTAATTCTTCTGGATACACATTTTTTCCATTTTTCAAAACGATAACAAATTTCTTTCTTCCGCAAATAAATATATATCCCTCTTTATCTATTTTAGCATAATCTCCTGTACGGAACCACCCATCATCTGTAAATACAGCTTTATTAGCCTCATCATTTTCATAATATCCAAGCATTACACTATCACCTTTAACCAATAGTTCACCTATTCCTGTCTCTTCATCTACATCATCAAGCTTTACTTCTACACTCTCAAACTTTTTTCCTATTGAACCTAATCTACAATATTTATTAACTTCTGCTGAAACAACAGGAGATGTTTCAGTTAATCCATAACCTTGAACTATATTTAACCCTATAGATTGCATTCCTTTTTGCACTTCTGGATTCAAGGCTGCGCCTCCTGCTACAAGAAATTTCAACTTGCCTCCTAAACTCTCAAATATCTCTTTAAAGAATTTTTTACGCATATCAATACCACATTTTAATAATGCATTACTTACTTTTACTGCTCTTCTTACCTTTTCCATTTTGCCTTTTTCTTCTATTGACTTTAGCATCTTTTGATACATTCTTTCAAATACAACAGGCACACAAATCATTGCAGATATTTTAAATTCCTTCAATTCATTTCCAATATGCCTTACGCCCTTTGAAAACACAATTCCTGCTCCAATAGATTGAGGATACAAAAATCCAACTGTACACTCAAAAGCGTGATGTAATGGTAAAAATGATAAGAATAAATCCGTATCATCTAAATGGTCAAATGCTTTTCTAATATCCATTACATTTGTACATAAATTTTTATGCGATAACATTACCGCTTTTGATATATTTGTTGTTCCTGATGTAAATAACATTGCTGCCATTACTTCGTTATCTATCTCTGCATCTACAAATTCTCTATTTCCACTCGCCAATAATTCTTTTCCTTTTTTGGTTATTTCTTTTTGAGAAAATTTATTAAACTCATTTTTTTCTAAATCCATAGATATAAAATATTTTAATTTTGAATTTCCTCTTCTTTGTATATTTGCCATTGCTTCATCATACTTAGAAGAATAAAATATCGCCTCTACTTCTGAACGTATTATCAAGCTTTCTAGCTCATTTTCTGGTAACGCTTTATCTAAAGGAACAACTATTCCTGTACCTGTTATTATCGCTAAATATGCAGCCTCCCATTCATACCTATTCTCTCCTATTACTGCAATTCTTTTGCCTTTTAATCCCATTTCTATAAGTACTGTTCCTAAATTATTTATTTCATCTCTAAATTGTTTATGTGTTATTGTTACTGTTGAATCCTCTTTTTGCAATATAAATGCTGTACAATCACCATACCTTTCTCCTGTTTGTTTTAACATATCTTTTAAATCCCTAAATTTCATAGTTGTATCTAAGCTCATTTTTACTCCTCCATATTTTACACTTTTAAACTTTTTATTATTGTATTTTCAAATTGTTGGTATAAATCCATTGTATTAAATTTTTCTGCCTGTCTTATTTTATATACCAATGTTGAACATATCAACCCATAAATTTCCGAAGCAATTGCCTTTGAATCGCCTTCTTTTATTTCTCCTAATGCCATTCCTTCTTTTACAATTTCTTCAATCTTATTTATGTATTGATATACTAGCTCTTTACATTTTTGATTTCTTTTTTCTTTTCCTAGAAATTGACTTAATATAATTGTTATTATATTTTCATATTTTCTTACTATTTTTATTTGGATTAAAACTATTGCCTTTATCTTATCTATATAATTATCATATTTTGCCGTTTTTATATCTACACTATTTTGCAATAGTTTAATTCCCTCTTCTATTAAAAAATCAAATATTTCTTCCTTACTTGAAAAGTGATAATATAATGTTCCTTTTGCAACTCCTACAGTTGCTGTTATTTCTTCTATACTCGTTGCTTCATAACCTTTTTCTGCAAATAATTTCATAGATGCTTCAAATATTTTCCTTTTTGTTTTATTCACTATTACCCCATTCCTTTCTTTGGGTTTGATTTTTTCTTCCTTATTATATAAAAAAATTATTAATTATGCAACATTATTTGCACATTTCTTCCATTTTTATATTACAAAATATAATTTTAGTATGAATTTAAGGACAAAAAAGAAAGCAATTTCCGTAAAACAGAAATGCTTTCTTTTTTTGCAACTTTTTACTTATGGTAACTATCGAATTATAATATCCTCATTTTCTGGACCAATTCCGATGTATTTTACCGGAATATCTGCTCCATACTCGACCATTCTTATAAACGATTTTGCTAAATTCGGAAGAGATTCATAGTCTTTGCAAGACGAATCAATTTCCCAACCGCCTTCGATACTTAAATATATAGGTTTAGGAATTTCTCCAGTCAAATCCGTATCATCTGGATAATATGGAATTACTTTGCCCCTGTACTTATATCCTATGCAGATTTTAATATATCCAAGACACATTCCTATCTTTCCTAATGTATCCAGATGATTTATGCACAAATAGTCAGCGCCAACCGATTTAGCTGCTGTGTATAAAATCGGAATATCAATCCATCCACATCTTCTCGGTCTATTTGTTGTAGTGCCGAATTCATTTCCAAATTCTCTTATCACATCTCCAACTAATGGACCGTTTCTTGGGACATCGTCCTTACTTTCACTAACAGATGATGGCTCCTCTGTAGGGAATGGACCATTACCTACCCGACTATTATATGCCTTATCTACAAGGATAATTTCCTTTAAGGCTGTTACTGGTACTCCCGCTCCTGCAATAGAAGCCGCTGGGATACAAGATGCACTCGTGTTCATTGGATAATCCCCATAATCCGGGTCCAACTTAAATGCCTGTGCACCTTCGATTACTATCTTTTTTTCTTCGTCGCTAATTGCATCAGAAATAATTGGAAAAACATCAACAATATATTTCTTTAATTCTTTTCCATATAAAGAATATTCCTCTGCTAATTCAGCTGCATCGACAACAGAACTTAACATATTTACATACTTGAAGTTGTAATTATAAAGGATAATTGCTTCTTCAATTTTTTCCTTTAACTTTTCAACATCCAGTAATAAATCGTACATTCTTATACCAACTCTTCTAGCCTTATCCTCAACAGCTGGTCCTATGCCGCGTTTTGTTGTTCCAACCGGATTCTTTTTTAAAGCCTCCTGTAATTCGTCCATAGATTTGTGATATGGGAAAATTACGTGTGCTCTTCCGCTGATTTTTAATCTGCTATCAATATCTGGAATTCCCAGTTCTTCAAGCATTTTAATCTCAGAAATAAGTATTACGGGGTCAACAAATACTCCTGGACCAATTATAGCTGTCGTTTGCGGATACGCGATACCACCTGGTACTAAATGCAATGGCAATTTTTTACCATTATAAATTACCGTGTGACCTGCATTATTTCCTCCAGTTGCCCGGATTACAATATCTGCGTCTTTTGCAAGAAGAGATGCTACTTTGCCTTTTCCTTCATCTCCCCATTTTGCGCCACATACGACACTTACATTTTTTACTACTTTTACCATAAATAAACCTCACTTTCTTGCAGTATGCAATATCAAGTAAAAAGTTGCATTTTAAAGTTACCATAAGAGGTTTCATCTAGGATTATATCAAAAAAACTTTTGTTAGTCAATTATATTTACATAAAAATATGATTTTCCATCCTCTTTTCCAAAAAAATATAGAGAAAATAGTACTGTTTACATCTTCCCTACATTTTTTACATAATTTAGTTTTTAGTCTCCTTATATAAAGTTCTAAAACGCCAATACCACACGACATCCCATAAATTCCAAACCTGAACCATCAGAAGCATTAAAATTGAATATTCCATTATCCCACAATGCATTACATCCTCCTCTCATAAAGAACGGACCCCATTCATACGGATACAATGAATGTACATTGCCCCACGAACCGCCCTGTTCAATACCTGAGTATGAAGTTTCATATATTGCATCTCCCTTCATCTTTTCCGCTTCTTCGTACTCTATTTCCCTATCAGATACTACTACTGATTTATACACTGTTTTATATTTTGTGGATACTGATGGACTTACATCATATAGTTCTTTTCCATTATTCGTTAAATAATACATACCATTATCTAAATAACTTGCAAGTTTCTCATATACTCCTCCACTTAAATCATATATACCATAAGCATTGTGTGTTGAGCTTAGTTCAACATACGTTTTTGATGAATCATATATATCTTCTACTATTGATGTACCACCTGTATAAAAATTCTCATTTTCATTTTGTTTAACTTCTGCCTTATTTACTCCATATTTACTATATGTTAAATATATCGTTGCTCCCCATTCACTATTTTTCATCATATGACTATTTCCAAAACTTGTATGTTCTGATGCACTTCCTTCATCATTTAGCGTAATTCCATCTTCTCCATAAGTTTGTCTCATTGAATAATAATAATAATCTCCTGTAACTACTCCTCCTAAGCTTGCAACTCCTCCTTGTATTTTATATCCATCTGTTTCTTTATTACTTCCACTTACCTCGAATTTTGCTACCCATATTCCTGTTAAATTGCCAAATCCTCCTCCTGTACTTGCATCTTCTGTAAATGTTGGGTGTACTAACCATTGTTCTTGTTGGCTTCCTGAATATGTTACTTCACTTGGAGATACTACCAAATCTGTACTTCCTTGGTCGTCATTTAAAAAATTATTGTCCTCATCTATAAATGCTATATCTATTGTTCCTGCAGTACCTGTATGATACCCTTCTGTTATTCTATATGCATATCTTGGTATCCATACCCACATACTTCCATCTGTAGTTACAGCATTTGCCCATCTACTTGTAAAATCAGTTGAAATCTCTCCATCATATTTAATTGGTGTCATATTTCCTTGTAATTTTGGCTCATTAACCTTTGCTACTTCTCCAGTAGTTAAATTTGTATATGCGTACCAATTATTACTTTTGCTTGTTGATGTATCCTTTTCTGTTTCTACCCAAAGTTTTGTTTTGTCTGGTGGTGGCTCTGGGCTTTCTGGCTGATTATATATTTTTTCTTTATCTAATTCATAATTTTCTTGTATTTTACTTATTTGTGCATTCAAATTTCTATCTTTATTAACTAAATTCATATATACTCCTGTTGCTATGAACAAAAAGAATAAACACGATATTAACACAAATAAACTAACTGAACCATTTTCTTTTCTTAGCTTGTTTTTGTCTTTATCTTCATAAGATTTTTGACATTCTGTATTTCTCATATTTTTCCTTCCTTTCTTTTGTTTTCTCTTAACATTTTTATTATAAATTACTATTTTTTAAAAGTCAATGGAAATTTTAAATTTATTTTTGTCATAAATACCTTTCTGTAATCATATAAAAATGAGAGCAAATACTGCCCTCATTTCTTATTTAACTTTAATATTTTTTACGCTACTATATGAACTATAAACTTTTTGTCCATTTATTGTTCTATATGTTCTAATTTTAAAATAATATTTCTTATTCTTTTTTAAGCTGCTTTTTGTATATTTTACTGTTTTTCCATTTTTTATAGTTTTTACTTTAGAATATTTTCCGTTTTTGCTTGTTGACATATATACTTCATATCCACTTGCTCCACTTACCTTTTTCCAATTTACTGTTACCTTTTTACTTTTTGTTGATAACTTAGATATTTTTGGTGTTGCTGTTTTTGTTGTTGTCTTTAATGATGATGTATATGAACCGAAATATTGTGTTCCATCTATGTTTTTATATGCTCTAACTCTAAATTTGTATGTTGTTCCTGCTTTTAATTTCTTTACTTTGTATGAAGTATCAGATGTTTTACCTAAATATTCCCATTTTTCTTTTTTGTAATTGTAAGAATATACTTTATATGCAGTTACTTTTTCTGATGCTTTTGACCATTTTATTTTTATTGAATCTGTTTCTTGACTCTTTACTTTTAGCCCTGTTACTTTTTTTGGTGTTATATAAAAATATTTTGTTATTGTTCCTTCATAGTTTCCTTTTCCTGTTATTATTATTGATGCCTTACCTGTGTTTTTATTATTTTTATATGTTACTGTATAATCTGTTCCATTTTTTAATTTTGTTTTTCCTGATTTTACTGTTACACCTGGCTTTATATCTTTTCCTGTATATGTTTGATTTGATATTTTATCTACACTACATTTTGATATTTTATATTTATTTACTGTAACTTTGCAGCTTGCAGTTTTATTTCCAACTTTTGCAGTTATTGTTGCAACTCCTGATGATATTGCTGTAACTTTTCCATTTTTGTCTACTGTTGCTACAGATTTATTATTTGTTGACCATTGTACATTTTTATCTTCTGTTGTATTATTTGGAGTATATACTACCTTTAAAGTCTTTGTACCACCTATATCCATAGTAATTGAACTTTCAATACTTATTTTAGTTAAAGGTGTTCCTTTGTAATCTTCATCTATAAAATTAATACCATTTTTATTAGCTACCTGCTCTGCTACAGAACCTTTTTTACCAGTTATTACACCTTTATCTTTATAGTATCCAAATATATTGTCATTAATTTTTGTAATACTAGTTGGAATTCTAACAACTACTTCTTTATTCTGTAATTCAAATACATTTTCATTTAATGCTAATGTACTTCCATCTTGTATATATACTTTTGTTATACCTGTATATTGAAATGCTGTTCTTCCTATACTTTTTAAACTTTTTGGAATATTAAGTGTACTAGTTAAATTTATACAACGCCAAAAAGCATCATCTCCAATTTTTTCTAGTCCTTCTTTAAATTCGTTTATAGTTTTTAAATTTTCTGCCTCATATAGCATATCATTAGGAATTTCTTTTATGGCATTAGATATTTTTGCAGTTTCTAATTCTCTGCAGTGTCCAAAACACATTCTACCTATTTCTTTTACATTGTCATTCATTGTAACACTTGTAATATTCATATATACAAATGCACATTCAGTTATTTTTTCTACTGTATCTGGTATTACAACATTACCACTTTTATTGTTTACTGCTGCTATTAATACTTTTCCATCTTTAGTGTATATAATATCATCAACTACCTTGAAGTATGGCTGATTACTTGATATATCTACTTTTACTATAGAAGGATTTGATATTGCTTTACCATTTTCAACTGTAAGTGCACCACTAAAAGCTCCTGCCTCTATAGTCTCAACACTATCTGGAATGTTTATTTCTTTTAATTTATATTGTTGTGCAAATGCGTTTTTGCCTATCTTTTTTATTGTATCTGGCAAAGTTACCTTTGTTATTGCATATTCCTCATAAAATAATGATGGTGAAAAACTTGACTCTCCAATTTCTGTAACTTTATATGTGCCAAGTTGTGATGGTATGTTAACTTGTGTATCAAAACCATCATATTGATATATTTGTGCTTCATTATCTGATACTACTTTGTATGCAAATCCAGTATTTTCTTCTTCTATAGTATAATGCCTTGGTACACTGCTATCATCATATCCAGCTTCTGCTATATAAACTTTACCATCTACTAATACCGCTGCATTTCTGTGTGATGAACTTCCATAATCTTGAGCATCTCTTGATTTAGCTTTTAATCCTACTTTTTTACACATTTCAACTATTGTATTTGTACTTGCCCAACAGTCTCCTCCACCACTTAATATCATACCATTAGATGAAGTAGCACTTGCTGAATATTTGTATTGTACAACAAATTGACAAATTTTATCTAGTTTTTCATATTGACTCATTGAACTTGTAATATTTTTCTTGATATATTCGTCCATTACACCATCTGTATAAACTGTTGAATAATTAACTAATTTTACAGGTATTTTTATTTTTTGTCCATCAACTGATATGTTAATATTAGTTTCTCCAAAATTATATGTAGCTTTATTGCTTGAATTCATTATTTTTCGTGGCTCAACTAATCCATCTGTATTTACTGTTACATATTGATTTGAGTCTAATGAATATTGTGGTGTGTTTTTATTTCCTGATACCTTAATTTTAAAACTTTGTGCATAATTTGATGGTATCGCAACTTGTGGGTACTTTTCTACTACAGTTTGATTTACAGCATATATTGTTACAGAATCTGTATTTGCTGTAACTGTAGCTTCTGATTTAGCTACATTTCCTATAATGAAAATAAAAAATATAGCTATCATTACTTTTATTTTTTTACTCATAAAAAATATCCTCCTATCTCTTTTTTATAGAATATATCATAAAATTCCAGTTTTTACAAGTTGTTTATTAAAAAAAATTGCCAAATATAGTATAAACTAAATTTGGCAAATAATTTTTA
Organism: uncultured Clostridia bacterium; assembly: GCA_947626295.1. Taxonomy (GTDB): domain Bacteria; phylum Bacillota; class Clostridia; order TANB77; family CAG-508; genus CAG-269. Next base: position 11,916 of record CANQRS010000011.1, on the reverse strand, counting down.
ATCCTTTATTCCAAAAATCAATTTTACAATTCCTCTCAAATGTTTAGGAACTTTTTTTACAACTATTGTCATTCTATTACCATTCCTTTCTTTATCACAATCTAACACGCAAGCCATATAAGTCCTACTATTGTAGCTATTACTCCTACTAAAAATAGCCAACCTGATATTGGAAGTAATAACATTAATAATATTCCAACACCTAATCCTATTAAACATACACCTATTGTCTTTTTTAATGCATTGAAAAACATTTATCTCAACCTCCAATATACTTTTTACTATATTATATTATTTTAACGTAATTATGTTACCTTAAATTATAACTTTTTTGTAAAAAGCAAGGCATCTTCCCCATTATAATATTTTTTTCTTAATCCTACTTGTTTAAATTCAAATTTAGTATATAAATTTATAGCAATTTCGTTAGATTTTGCTACCTCTAAATTCAATTCTTCACAATTATTTTTTTGGGCTATTTCTATAATATTTGATAAAAGTATAGATGAAATTCCTTTTCCTCTATGAGATTTTTTTACTACAATATTATTTAACTCTGCTATTTCTAAAATTATTGTAATCCCTGCAAATCCTATAATCTCATCATCTTTTTTACAGATTATATAAATAGCTTTAGGATTTTCTAATTCATTTTTTAAAATATTATAATTCCAAAAATCATCAAATTCTCTTTCTAAAATATTAGAAATATTATCTAAATCAGATATAGACATTTTTTCAATTTTTATATTATCCATTCTGTTCTTCCTTCTTTTTCATTTCTAACATTTTTTCTGCTTGCGGTCTGTTTAAATATAATGGTAATATTTCTTCAAAATTGTTATTTTTGAATTTATTGTATCCTGCTACCCCTAATTTATATCCAGATAAATCATTAAATTCAGAAAATTCGCTATTAGGTAATACATCTAAAATTTGAGTCCTATATAACACAGAACCATCTCCAACAAAAATTATAGGTTCTGAATAAGCAGATAATTTGGATAAAACATTTGATATATTGTCAAAGAAAAGTTCTTGTTGTAATATATGATTTTTAAAAATTCCACAATATACATTTTCCCTTCTTGCATCTATCAGAGAACAAACCATTTTATCACTATCTACATTATATGTAAGCGCTTCTAAAGAACTTACACCAATAGAACGGATATTTAAACTATCTGCAAATGCCTTGACTGTTGCAATTCCAATACGAATGCCAGTAAATGAGCCTGGTCCTCTATCTCCAACAAGTAAATCTATATCATTTAATTTAAGATTTAAACTATCAAGTAATTTTTTTATATTGGGCATTAATGTTTCTGAATGAGTTAATCCATTGTCCAAACTTTCTTCTTTTATAAGAGTGTTATTTTCCAAAATTGCTACTGCACAAATTTTGCTAGATGTATCTACACTTAATATTATCAATCTAATTCCTCCTTGAGTTTATCTAAAATTCCCATATATTCTTCAGAATCTCCATAAGCAATAAATTCTAAATTTCTAGAATTAACATCATCTTCTGATTTTGACATTTTTATTTGAATATATTCTTTTGGTAGAACACTTAATATTAATTCTCCCCATTCTATTATACTAATTCCTTTTTCCAAATATTCTTCTCCACCTATTTGAAGAAATTCATAAGCATCTTGAAGTTTATAAGCATCAAAGTGATATACTGGAGTACCTGCTGAAGTATATTCATTTACAATATTATAAGTAGGACTTATTATATCCTCTTCTAAATTAAATGACTCCAAAAAACCTTGGACAAAATTTGTTTTTCCAGCTCCAAGTTCTCCCGTAATTATTACAACATTTCCTTTTTTTAAATATTTAGCTAATTTGCTTGCTATCTCCTTTGTTCTTTCTACAGAATTTGAAATTACTTTAAAATCTTTCATTTTTTAAATCCTTCCTTTCTTGTTTTATTTAAAGGCATAATTTTAAGCCAACCTTTGCCTTAGTATAACATAATATTATATGTTTTGCAATGAATTACTTGACATTTTATTATAATATTTGTATAATTTTTTCTATACTAAAAATGGGAGGATATATATGATAGCAAATTTGCCAATATTTATAAAATATATTTTTACAGCAATAGTTGGAATGATTCCTATAATTGAACTTAGAGGAGCTATCCCTGTTGGAGTTTGGACTTTCCACTTGAATTACATAGAAGCATTTTTATGTAGTTTTATAGGCAATATTATACCTGTATATTTTATTGTTAAATATATAAAGCCTTTATTTGACTTTTTCAGCCGTTGGAAGCCTTTTAAAATAATAATAGATTGGGCATCTGAAAAAGCAAATAAACATATAGCAGAAAATAAAAGATTACAAACCTTTGTATCTTTAGGGTTATTTTTATTTGTTGCCATACCATTACCAGGTACAGGTGCTTGGGTAGGTTCATTAATTGCAAATTTCTTACAAGTACCACCTAAAAAAGCAATACCATCTATTATAGTTGGTGTATTGGTAGCTGGAATTATTGTTTTAACTTTAACTGCTATTGCTAATGGAGGCATTCAATATTTATTACAACACCAAAATTAAAAAAATATAGTTAATATTAACTATATTTTTTTAATTTTTTTCTATAAATTCTATAGCTTCTTTGTATTGCTCTTCATTTGGAGCTTTTCCGTGCCATTCTGCTTTATTTTCCATATATGGGACACCTTTTCCCTTTATAGTTTTCGCTATTATACAAGTAGGTCTACTTTTATTTTTTCTTGCTTGTTCAAAAGCTTTTATTATTTCTTCAAAATCATTTCCGTCTATATTCATTACATAAAAACCGAAACTTTGAAATTTTTTATCTATTGGATATGGATTCATAACTTTGTCAACTTCTCCATCTATTTGTAAATTATTATTATCTACAACTACACATAAGTTATCTAATTTATATTTACTTGAAGTCATTGCCGCTTCCCATATTTGTCCTTCTTCTATTTCTCCATCTCCAACTAAACAATATACTCGGTAATCTTTTTCATCTAATTTTCCTGCAATAGCCATACCATTTGCTACAGACAAGCCTTGTCCTAATGAGCCAGAAGTCATATCCACTCCTGGAACTTTATTCATATCAGGGTGTCCTTGTAAATTACTTTCTATATTTCTAAATGTTTTTAATTTTTCTTTTGGGAAAAATCCTCTCTCAGCAAGTGCGGCATATAATACTGGTGTACAATGCCCTTTTGATAAAACTACTCTATCTCTTTCTTCCCATTTAGGATTTCTTTCGTCAACATTCAATTCCCTAAAATACAATACTGTCATTATATCAGCAAGTGATAAAGAACCTCCCGGATGCCCTGATTTAGCAGAATATACTTGTTCTATTATATCCCTCCTAATTTGTTTTGCCTTTTCTTTTAACTCATTAATATTCATCACAATCACATTCCTTTCTAAGTATTATTTTATTCCTAGAGCCTTTAAAGCTTCACCAATATTTTTAACTCCTATAATTTTCATTTTGTAGGAATTTTCTAAATATCTCTTATTATTTTCTGGGATAATACAAGTTTTATATCCTAATTTTTCAGCTTCTTTAAGTCTTTTCTCTATCATATTTATCCTTCTTATTTCGCCTGTAAGTCCTACCTCTCCCATAACAACCGTATCTTTTGGAATAGCAATATTTTTAAAACTTGATGCCATAACACAACAAATTCCTAAATCTATTGCTGGCTCATTTATTTTTATTCCTCCAACAACATTTAAATATATGTCTTGACCACCTAACATTATATATGCTCTTTTTTCAAGAACTGCAACTAAAACTGCTAATCTATTATAGTCAATACCATTTCCTGTTCTTTTTGGGATACCATATACGCTTTGAGTTGTCAAAGCTTGTAATTCTACAAGCATAGGTCTAGTTCCTTCCATACTGGCTACAACACAAGAGCCTGATGGATTTCCGTCTCTTTCTGAAATTAGTACATCTGATGGATTTAATATTTCACACAAGCCTTCTCCCTTCATTTCAAACATACCTAATTCATTTGTTGACCCAAATCTATTTTTTACACTTCTTAAAATTCTATACGAAAAAAATCTTTCTCCTTCTAAATATAGAACTGTATCTACCATATGTTCTAATACTCTTGGACCTGCAATAGTTCCATCTTTAGTAACGTGCCCAATAATTATAGTTGTAATAGCTTGTGATTTACAAACTCTCATTATTTGACTAGTTATCTCTCTTACTTGACTTACACTACCTGCCGCTGCCGAAAGTTCATCAGAAAACATTGTTTGTATTGAATCTATTATAACTAATTTGGGCTTTATAGATGTTATTTCTTCGTTTATTATAGATATATCTGTTTCACCTAAAAATAAAATATTGTCATTATTTATTCCCAATCTATCTGCTCTTATTTTTATTTGTTCTGCTGATTCTTCTCCTGATACATATAGTACTTTACCTTCTCCTTTTATTTTATCACATAATTGAAGTATTAATGTAGATTTTCCTATTCCCGGTTCTCCTCCTAATAATACTAATGAACCTTTTACTAATCCTCCTCCTAGTACTCTATCTAATTCGTCTATTCCGGTATGTATCCTTATAGCTTCTTTTCCTTCATACGAATTTAATTGTTTTGGCTGTTGCCTTTCTTTTACTTTTTTTACGCCTTTTTCTACATAAGTATCTACTTTTTGTTCAAAAAATGTGTTCCAACTATTACACGCAGGACACTTTCCTAGCCATTTTGCACTTTCATATCCACAGCCATTACACACAAATAGAGTTTTATTACTTGTCTTTGCCATAAAATATTATCCTTTCTGTTTTCTATAAACTGTTTGATATCCTATTATACTAAATAATTGCATTACATTTGTTAATATAGATGTAATTGCTAATACTATTTGAGGTATATCTATTATAAAATCCAAATAGCATAATGCAACTGACGAATCTAATACTACCGTTTTTATTTTACCTGTCAAAGATGAATGTACATCATACCCCTTTAGCTTTGAGTGTGAATTTATTATTGATATGATTAGTTCTAAAATTAAAATTAGCACAATCCACTGAGTATGAACAAATACTAATGGAAATGCTAATGTTAGTATAAATAATTTATCACATATTGCATCAAGCAATGCTCCAAATTCACTTTGTACATTGTATTTTCGTGCATACCATCCATCAAAACTATCTGTTAAACTACATATTGCAATTAGCATAAATGCAATATATATATGCCCTGTTATTACTGCTGGAACTATTGTAAGTGGTGCCAATATTCCTCTTATTAATGTTAAAACATTTGGAATTTGTCTTTTTTTTCTTTCTTTATCTTTACTTTTTAAATCTTCTATTACTTTTTTTATATTAGCCACAAAATATTGCCAAAATTCTTTCATATTTTATTTTGTTCCTTTCGCCTGTTTGTTTTGAACATATTTTATCATATTTCTCTATTTTTTTCCACATTTTTTCATTTATTTTTAAAAAAACTATTTTAGACGATTTCTAAAATAGTTTTTATTTATATAATTATTTTTTATTAACTAATTCTTTTAGTTGTTTACCAGCTTTAAATACTGGAGCTTTTGATGCAGGTATTTTTATTTCTTCCTTAGTTTGTGGATTTCTTCCTTTTCTTGCAGCTCTTTTTCTAACTTCAAAAGACCCAAATCCTACTAATTGGATTTTTTCTCCTTTTACTAAAGATTCTTTTACAACTGATATAAAAGCGTCTACTGATGCTTCAGCAGCTTTTTTAGTTTCACCTGTTTTTGCAGCTACTGCCGCTACTAATTCAGCTTTGTTCATTTACATTACCTCCTATAAGATTATCTTTATGTAGTTAATATTAATGCTCCTTTTGCATCATATATGCCCTACTAATAAAACTATTCGCCAATCTTCGATAAAATCCCTCTTTTTTTAAAAAAATTATTTACTTTTTTTTATTCTAAATCCTAATATCTGAAAAATTGGCTGTACCTTTAATAAAATAATGGAAATACTATATATTACTATAGCTGCCATTATTGATAATATTGTTACCACTTTTATAGGAAATATTCCATTTAATTGATTAAATATATATATTGCAAAAATAGTCATAATAATTACAGCTAAAATAGGCTTTAATATTATGTTTTTTACATTTACTTTTATTTTTATATTTTTCACTAATATTATTCCACCTATTATACAAGCTACTAAATTACAAACAATATTCCCTATTGCGGCTCCTTTTATACCTATTAATTCATTTCCTACTAATATAAAGTTTATTATAAATTTAAAAATCATTCCTATAAAAAATGCAATAGCTGGTATATTTATTTTTCCCATTCCCTGTAATATACTATTTATAGTTTGTGCTAATAGTGAAAAGATTATTGATATACTGTTTATTTGTAAAAGTATTGCTCCATCACTTGCATTTGGAAATAATAAATTTAAAATGGGCTTAGCAAATATTATCAAGCCTACTGTTGATGGCAAGCTTATTAATATAGTTATTTGCAAGAAACTTGAAATTTTTTTTACTACATCTTCTTTATTATTTCTTGCCATAGCTGTAGATATTGTTGGTACTATTGCTGTAGCAAATGGAACATTTAATGAAAGTGGTAATAAACATATCATATCTACTTTTCCACTTAATATTCCATATTGAATTTTTGCTTCAGTTTCAGTCATAAATTTTTTTAATAGTCTGACAATAGTAAATAAATCTATGTTTTTATTGAATGATGACATTAAGGCACTTAATGATATTGGTAGTGATTCTTTTAATATTTTCTTTAACGTTTTTCTTACTCTTGTTGGTATATAGTTCGTACTTTGAGAAATTTCTTGTGCTATTTCTTTTCTCCTTAGTCTATAACACATATATATATATGAAAAACTAAAAAATGTTGCTATTGTTGTTGCTAAATTTGCAACTCCTGCCATTAATACTGTATTTGTTTTTGAGATATTTGCAACAACTTCTACTAATATTATTGTAGCTATTGTTTTAAATATTTGCTCTACTCCTTGCGATTTTGCTGTTATGGATAAGTTTTGCCTTCCATTAAAATATCCCCTTAAAACTGCCGTTATTGATGCAAAAAATATTGACGGTGATAGTGTTATTAAACAGTATTGTGCTTCTGGTATTTCTAGCCACTTATTTGCTATTGTTTCAGCTCCTAAAAATAACATTATTGTTCCTATTATTCCAAATAAGGCAAATGTATAAAAAGCTATTTTAAATATTCTATATGCCCCTCTATTATCTCCTATTGCGACTCTTTCTGATACCAGTTTAGAAATCGCATTAGGTACTCCTGTAGAGGAAAATGTTAATAATAAAGCATATATTTGAAATCCACTACTATATATTGCATTTCCAACGTCTCCAAACCCTTCTCTATTTGTTAAATATAATTTATATGCTAAGCCTGTTATCTTTATTAATATTTGCGAAAATAACAAAGCTATTATTCCTTTTACTATTGTTTCTCTTTTCTTTTTCAATCTTTCCTCCCAAAATTTTCAAAATCTATTGACAAATTCACTTTTTTGTTATAAAATTATTCAGTATTATGTAGAAATATGAATTGAATGAAAAACTTCTCCCCGGTTAGTTTTAAATTTAATTTTCATATATAAAAATTAATTATAGGAGGATAATTTTGCTATGAACAATACTACATATAGTGTAAAGAAAAGTGAAATTCAAAGAAAATGGTATATAATTGATGCAGCTAATAAACCTCTTGGTAGAGTTGCAACAGAAGCCGCAAGATTACTTGCTGGAAAACATAAACCAATTTATACAAAAAATATTGATACAGGAGATTATGTAATAATCCTAAACTGTAAAGATGCAAAATTAACAGGAAACAAATTAAATCAAAAAATGTACAGACATCATTCTGGATACATTGGTGGAATGAAAGAAATTTCTGCTAAAGATATGATGGAAAATAATCCAACAAAAGCTATGATGTTAGCTATAAAAGGAATGTTACCACATACTTCTCTAGGAGCTCAAATGTTAAGAAAATTAAGAGTTTATGCTGATGACAAGTATGAAAATCAAGCTCAAAAACCAGAAATTTGGAATTTTTAATTAAGGAGGAAAATTAAATGGCAGAAAAAATATATTATTGCGGTACAGGTAGAAGAAAAAATTCTATAGCTAGAGTTAGATTAACAGAAGGAACAGGAAAAATCACAATAAATGGTAAAGATATAGATGATTTCTTCGGAATGGAAACTTTAAAAGTTATAGTAAGACAACCGCTAGCAGTTACAAATACTCTTTCAAAATATGATGTTATTTGTAAAGTTACAGGTGGAGGATATACTGGTCAAGCTGGAAGTATCCGTCACGGTATAGCTAGAGCTTTAAATGAAGCTAATGCTGAATTTAGACCTGTTTTAAAATCTAATGGGTTCTTAACAAGAGACCCTCGTATGAAGGAAAGAAAAAAATACGGTCTTAAAAAGGCTAGAAAAGCTCCTCAATTTAGCAAGAGATAAGAAAATTACAAAAAGAGTGGTATTATCATACCACTCTTTTTTAATTTCTTATCTTCCGCCATTTTCATATTCTTCAATTTCCGCATCTAATCTTGCTCTTGCCTCTTTTTTTCTTTTTATTTCTTCTGCCCTTCTTCTTTCTGCTACTATGCTTTTTTCATATTGCTTTCTTTCATATTTTATTCTTCTATCCTCTTGCTCTCTTGAATTATGGACTGTTCTTCCTATATCTCTATCAAAACCAGGTCTATATCCACCATTTCTTGAATCAGGAACAACATTACCTACATAAATTCCACATTGTAACTGTGCATCTTCTCTCTTCATTCCTTGTTCATATAACAACTGACTAACTTTACGCGCATCTAATAGCTTTGTCATCAAACATTTTTGATATTCTGGGTCTGTTTGTAGCTTTTTCACATCTACTTCTAATATAATTTCTTCTTCCCTATCTACTTCTTCTTGTCCAACAAATTTAGTCCAGTCTTCATTATCCCAACCAACTTTGGCTAAATATATTTTCTGACCTGGATTCATTGATGGCGTATCATACGCTTCTAATAAAGTTAATACTGTTGTGTCATACATTTGCCCTACTTTAGTGTTTCCATCTTTATAAGTAAATTTCTGATATTGTCTTCCTCGTTCATTAGTAATTATTTCTGATTTCATTGGAGATTCTGCTGCCATTGTAGTATTATTTTTTGGATTTGCCATATATTCTCTTCCATAATTTTGTGAGTTTTTATCTCCTCTAAATAAACTTTTTATTTTATCTCTTAATCCCATTGCTCTCACTCCCATCTTACAATAATCTACACCTTTAATAATACCACATTTTCCCGTTTTTGTCAAATTACTGTTCGTTTATCCACTGATATCAGTTACTTTTTTGAGGTCTATTTCGAGCCTAGTATATATGCTAATGTGAAATAATATTCTTCAACTTGATATGTTAATCTCATTACATTATCAAATTTTTCGCGTAGTTCCCCAGATAGCAATTTTTCTAATTCCTCTGTACAAATTGCTAGCATCTTATCTTTTTCTTGAAAATCCTTTACGTCTCTTAGCATAGGCATTTTTTCTTCAACAAGATTGCTTATCTTCTCAACGGTCTCCTCATTAAAAATTTTTTCAACATCATCGTTCATAAAAATATTCTCCCTCTTTTCTTTAAAAGAATAAAAAGTTTGACATAATTTCAAAAATTCTTGCTCCTTTGAAAATTACTTAACTTTTTTGAATATATTAATAGTTTTACCACTGTACACACTTATTATTCTGTTTTTTTTGATTTAAAATTTTATGAAAAAATATAAAGGCAATATTATCTTAACACAAATTATTTATTGTTGCAACATTTCTCTAACAATTCGTTAGAGTTTTTATATTAATTTTTTAAATTCGGCGTCATTGTCATTAATTGTCAAAAAATATATTGAAAAAAAATTCATAATATGATAATATAGAAGTATATTAATATAGAAAGGATTGGAGGATTAAAATGGGTTGGATTATATTAATTGTAATCATAATAATATTAATAGTTGCTATAATTTCTTTATACAATGGCTTAGTAGCTGCTAAATTAAAAGCAGAAAATGCTTGGAGTCAAATTGATGTTCAATTACAAAGAAGATTTGATTTAATTCCAAATTTTGTCGAAACTGTAAAAGGTTATATGGCACACGAAAGCGAGACTTTAGAAAAAGTAACTCAATTACGTACATCTTGGCAAAATGCTTCATCTGTACAAGATAAAGCAAATTTAGATGGAGAATTAACATCTACTTTAAAAACAATTATGGCAATTTCAGAAAATTATCCAGATTTAAAAGCAAATCAAAACTTTATGCAATTATCAGAAGAACTTCGTAATACAGAAAATAAAATTGCATTTTCAAGACAATTCTATAATGACTCTGTAACACAATATAACACAAAATTACAAGTGTTCCCTTCAAATATTATAGCTAATATGTTTAGTTTTAAAGAAATAGACTTATTCTCAGCTGAAAGTGAAGAAGCTAGACAAAATGTTAAAGTTGACTTTGGTAATAATAAATAAGAAGGTTATAGCTTATGTTTAATAGTATAAAAAAGAATAAAAGACAATCTATGTTCATAGTATTTTTATTTACACTTGTAATAGCTTTAATAATATATTATATTTGCACAGCTTTAGAATTAGGTCCATTATCAATTTTAATAGCATTCATAATCTCAGTAGTTACTTCTTGGTCAAGTTATTATTATAGCGATAAAATTATATTATCTTTAAATAATGCCAGACCAGCAACAAAGGAAGAAGATTTACAATTAGTTAATATTTTAGATTCCTTAATAGTAGCTGCTGGATTACCAAATAAACCTAAACTTTATGTTATAGATGATAATCAGCCAAATGCTTTTGCGACTGGTCGTAACCCAGAAAATTCTGTTATTTGTGTCACAACAGGGCTTCTAAATAAGCTTGATTATTATGAATTAGAAGGTGTTATTGGTCACGAGCTTGCTCATATAAAGAATTATGATATACGTTTATCAGCAGTTGTTACTGTAATGGTTGGATTAGTTGTTATGATTTCTGATTTCTTCTCAAGAACATTATTCTGGGGAGGATTAAAAAAAGATAATGATAATAAAAGTTCTGCATCTGCAATATTGATGTTAGTTGGACTTATATTTGTTATATTATCACCTATCTTCGGAAAACTTATGCAACTTGCCATTTCAAGAAAGCGTGAGTTTTTAGCAGATGCTACATCTGTAGAGTTTACTAGAAATCCAGAAGGATTAATTTCAGCATTAATCAAAATTTCTAATGACCCTGATGAGCTTGAATTTGCAAGTAACTCATCTGCACATTTGTATATTGTAAATCCATTTAAAGAAAAGAAAAAAACTTCTAATATTTGGTCAACACACCCAAGTTTAGAGGACAGAGTAAGTGCATTAAGAAGTCTTCAATAAAAATCCTGTATCACTTACAGGATTTTTATTTTACATTTTTTTCAATTTTTCTACTATTTCTTTTATATTATCCACTAAATAATCAACCTCCCATTTTCTATTAAATTCACCAAAAGTAACTCGTAACGCACTATTTGCCAACTCAGGTGATAATCCAATAGCTGTAAGGACGTGTGAAGGTTCACTATTTCCCGAAGTACACGCCGACCCAGTAGATACACATATCCCCTTTTTATCTAACTCCAAAAGTAATGCCATTCCATCTACTCCTTTAAATGAAATATTACTATTTCCTGGCAAACGATTTTCCATTGTACCATTTATTTTTATATCTGGAATTGCTTCAGTAATTCTTGAAATATAATAGTCTCTTAATTCTGTTAATTGTTTTA
>CANQRS010000010.1 GCA_947626295.1 uncultured Clostridia bacterium | reverse complement strand
ATTTAAGAGAACAATTAGTTTTTTGTTGGGACATTTTCTCATTTCATTACTTAAGACATTATCACATTTCTTTCATATAACTAAATTTATTTTGACAATTTAATTGATATTTGAGTGTTTTTGGTGTATAATATTATTGTATATGGGGATGTAAAGGTTTCGACATTGTACTAGAAATATAAATAGCGAGTAGTGGATGGTCGCTTTGGCCACTATAAAAAAGCGAAATTAAATATAAATGCAGATACTCAAGAAGAATATGCATTAGCTGTTGCCTAGGCACAGCTTCGCTTTTATAAATATACCCACATATTTATAAAGGTGTCATCTTAGTGGGAAACGAATTTACTTTTTCTTCAAAAGTAAAGGGTAATAAATAGAAGATATATTTAATTGTAGAGTGTCTATTTTCGACAATTAAATGAATATAAAAAATAGACTGCACTCGGAGAAATTTATACGGAAGGTGCAGTGGACAGGAGTTCGACTCTCCTCATCTCCACCATAGTAACGAATAGAGGCTGAAAGCCTCTATTTTTTGCTATATTGCGAAGATTTATAAAATGTAAAAATATTGAAATATTTTTGTTATAAAAGCTTGTCAACTTACGGAAAGTATGATAAAATGATATCACTCAAAAAACAACAAAAATTTTTTAAAAAGGAGGAAAGGTTTTATGAAAAAATTACTAAGATTTGCAGTTGTTATTAGTATTATTTTTACTATGTTAAGTGGAAATATAGCAGTAATGGCAGCAGAGGTTGTGGAGAAAATAGATGAACAAGCAGCGGTAGTAGAAACAACTAACGAAACAACTACAACAGAAGATGGAACTCCTGCGGACTCAACCACAACACAGTCAACAGAACAAAATGTTGATGAAGAAGTTGTCGAAGAAACGACAGACCAAACAACTGAAACAGAACCAAAAGACGGAACTGAAAGTGAAGTACCAGAAACAGAGCAACCAGCTGAAGAAGGTACAGAAACAGAAAACGTCTCTATGGAAAAATCACTAGAAATTAAAAAAGCAGAAACGAGCACAGACGCAAATGCGGACGAGCAAAATGCTGGAATAATGGCTATAAGCACAGAACTTCCAGAAAGAGACCCAATAAGTCAACAGAAAGGAAGTCTAGAATTAAAAATAGACTTAAGACTTCCACAGCAAAAAGCAAATGCAAACAGTTTAACAGTAACTTTAACTAAAGGTAGTGTTATAACATCAAGTGAAAAATCAACAGGAAAGGCTGATGAAAAACAATTATTTTATACATTTAACGATTTGGAGCCATCAACTGAAAATGAAAAATATTCAATAAGTATTTCAGGGGCTGGATATCAAAGTTATGAAGCAACAGGAATTGATGTTAAAGCAAACACAACAACAGTATTAGAATTTACTAATGGATATGATGCAGTATTTGTTGACCCAACAACAGGTGAAAGTATGGGAACAGGAATAATTAGAATAGGGGACGTAGACGGCTCAAAAGATGTAACAGACAAAGATATAACAGCAGTATTAAATAAAATAGAAGGTACAGAAAGCTATGCAGGATATAACTATAATCTTAATCAAGATAAAGATGAAGATGGAAATGATATAATAGATATAGTAGATTTATCTTATGCAGTAATAAACAAAGGAAACAAATATGTAGGACCTGGGCAAAGATTTATAACAAATATAAATATGGATACTGTAAAATCAATAGAGCCAACACAAGGTACATATTATACAGGACCAACAGACCCAGATGCACAAAAAGACCCAACATTGGCAACAGATATAAAAGAAATATTAGAAAATAATGATAAACACGTAACATTGCAACCAGATAAAGCTGATGAAGAAATTTCTGTAGAAAATCCAATAGAAATAGGATTAGATATAGGACAAAATACAGCAGAAACAGAGTATATAAGCATTGAACCATCAACAAATGCAAATAATAATATAACAGAAGGTATTATTACAGTAAGTGGATATGATTATAAAAATGATAAGGCAGTAGAAATACCTTGCGAAATAGAAGTAAGACCACAAGAAAATTCACAAGGAAACCAAGCTACATCAAGAGCTACAGAGAGCATAAGAGGAAAAAATTTAAAAGTAGCTTATGCAGGTGAAGAAATTGAATATGAACCAACAGAAGGTGGTAAAGCTTGGCTTGAAGCAGATGGTAGTATAACAGTAGACTTTGGAAGTCAAATTGCAGTAAAAAGGGTAATAATAAAAGTAACAGGAACAAAAGGAAAGAAATTAGCAGATATAGCAAAAGTAGAATTCTTAAATGGAATGGATGATAAGATTCCAGAACCACAATTAGGAGTTCCAGAATTAAGAACAACTGAAATAGATGAATCTGTTAATGAAGAAGGATTTACAGTAAGATGGAATAATGTTCCAAATGTTACAGGATATAGAGTAATTGTAAGGGCTATGATTAATGGTCAAGAAGTAACAGAAGTACACGAAGTAGATGGTCACGAATATCAAATGATGACATTTAATGGCGGTAAATTTATAAAAGATTTGATGAATCAAAATAATTATAATGATTTTACAAAATACTATGTAAGTGTATATTCTATAAATGGAGAGTGGCAAAGTAAACCTAGTGTAGAGCACGAAGTTCAACCAAGACCAACAAGTAAACCTCAACCAGTTACAGGTGTAACAGCTAAGGCAGGATATCAATTAATAAAAGTAACGTGGAATGCAGACCGTAGAGCATCAGATTATTTTGTATATTATAGAAAAGCAGATGAAAAAGATGCAGAGTGGAAATTAGCAAGTACAACTACTGAAGAAGATGATATCGTACTTGGTGCAGATGGAAAAATAGTACCAGGAAAAACACAAAAAGTTAAAAAAGGAATTAAAGAAACAAGTTATACAATTCAAAACCTTGAGAATGAAGTAAAATATGAGGTAATGGTACGAGCACGTAATTTTATCGGAATGAGTGATGATTCAGAAACTTCAATGGCAACAACTTTAAATGTACAAGAAGTACAATTACCAAATTATAGAAGAATAAATAAACCAGAGATTGATGAATCAACAGGAGATGTAAAGAGGGGAGAATTAACACCAGGAATTAAAGCAGCTTGGCATTCATCAAGCGGACAATTTTCTATGAGAGATAGTACATTAGATGAAGGTGTAGATAAGCAAAATAATTTATGCCCTGCAAATGGTGTAGTAGATAATAGCTATAGTTCATACTTTGCATCAACAGACTGGGATGCTGGAGGATTCTATGATGCAAATGATAAAGGAATAATTGTAGAATTTGAAAAAGCACATAAAATGAATTACTTAACATTTGCAAAAGTTCAATGGACAGGCACAGTACAATATGCAACATTACGTTATAGAGATACAGAAACAAATAAAACTATAAGAGTTCGTGCATCATTAGTTGCACAAAGAAAAGATAAAGATGGTCATTATTATATGGCAGTTAAATTAGCTAGACCTATAACTACAGATAGATTAGTTATTGGTATAGGTGGGGGTAGTGGAGACCTTACTGTAGCAGAAATGGCATTTTATGATTATGACCCAATAGAAGATGAGATTAATGATTTATTTGCAGATAATATGCACATAACATTAGCAGATGATATAGATGTTTCAACAGAAGCGGGAAAGAAAGCAGCTAATGAAAGAGTTGATAAAATAGAAGCTAAGTTAAATACTCCAGATGAAAGTGGAGAAATAAATCCAGAAGCAGAAAATTTGAAAAAAGAATTAGCAACAGCTAAAAAATTAATAGAAAAAGGTGACTTAGGAAAAGTAACAAAGATAAATAGTACAATGTCACTATGGTATGATACAAAGAGTAATGATAACAATAAAGATGTAGAATTTAGAACAAGCTTAAATGCTTGGCAACCACTTGGAGTTTCAGCACGTTCTGGAGAAGAAATCACAGTATATGTTGGAAATCCATACAAAGTAGTAGGAGACACAACAAGATTACAATTAATATTTACACAATGGCGTGCAGAAGTTGGAAGTTGGCAATCAACAGTAATTAGCCCACTACAAGTAGGTGCAAATACTATAACATTACCAGATTTAATAACTACTAATAGAGAGCGCGGAGGTTCACTATATATTAACTATACAGGATTAAAAGATGATGAACCAAATAGATTTATGGATAGAGAATATGCTGTAAGAGTAGATGGAGGAAATGAAATCCCTGTACTTGACTTAAGTACACAAGAGGTTCCAGATACTGTAAATTATGGTGCAGCAAGTAGAGTTGAATTAACAGAAAAAGAAAAACAATCAAGAATAGAAAAATATATTGAAGAATTAAGCAAAACAGTAAGTTCATTAGAGAAAAGGCACAACGAAGAATGTATGAAATGTACTGATAAATATGATGTACAAGAATATGGTAATGGCTCAGATTGTATTTTAACAGCAACAGAAATTGTAATGGACGATATGATGTACTCAGTATCTTCAAAACAAATATGGGATGGATTGACAGAAAAAGGATATAAGTCAAATGATGAAAAAGTAAAAGGACTTACAAAATCATTAACAGCAATGGAAGATATGATGGAATTATTCTATAATCAAAAAGGATTAAGCAAAGAGGGTACAGCAAAAGTTGAATATAAGGATACTTTCCCACGTTCAAGACAAAATATTAGATGTATGAGAATGACAGGTACAGCATTTATGTACGCTGGTGGATTACATATAGGTATCCAATGGAATGAAGTAAAAGACTTAGCAAAAGGTGTTCCATTTACAGTAGATAAAGATGGTAAGATAACAGGTAAAGGAAATTACTTTGGATGGGGAATTGCTCATGAAATTGGACACGTAATTAACCAAAAAGCGTATGTACACGGAGAAGTTACAAACAACTATTTCTCAATATTAGCTCAAACAGATAATACAAGAGATACTGTTAGATTTGATTACAAAGATGTATATGATAAAGTAACTTCAGCAAAGATTGGTAAATCACAAAATGTATTTACACAATTAGGATTATATTGGCAATTACATTTAGCTTATGACAATGGAGGATACAACTATAAGAAATATGATACAGCAGCAGAGCAATTAAAAAACTCAATATTTGCAAGAATGGATACTTATGCAAGAGATACTTCAAGAGCTCCAAAGAAAGAGATAGCTTTAAAATTAGTTGATGGTGATTCAGATAATAACTTAATGAGATTAGCTTGTGCAGCAACAGAGAAGAATGTATTAGAGTTCTTCAAGAGATGGGGAATGGAACCAAATGAAGAAACAGTAAATTATGCAAAACAATTCCCAGATGAAACAAAAGCTATATACTATGTAAATGATGAATCAAGAAACTATGTATTGGAAGATAAACCTGAATTAGAGGTTAATAATAATAAATTAACTGCACAAATAACAACAAAAACAAATAAGGGTAAAATTGATGGAAATAGAGTAGAATTCAGCTTTAATTATGATACAGATAATAAAGATGGAATATTAGGATATGAAATTGTAAGAAGCTATATGGAAGGAGATAATACAGTTTCAAGAACTGTGGCATTTGTAGAAAATGGACAAAATACATATACAGATGTAGTATCTACTATAAACAATAGAGCATTTACATATAAAGTAGTTGCTTATGATAAATATCTAAATAAAATAGCAGAAAAAGAATTAGAGCCTGTAAAAGTTTCACACAAAGGTGAAATAGATAAAGACGGATGGGTAGTTACAACAAATGCTACATCAGATACAGATAAGAAAATTGAAAATGATACAACAAATAAACAAGTAGATACATCTGATGAGACACAAGTAATTTCAGGAGTATCAGCTTTAGCAGACGAAGAATTTGATGTATTTAATGCATCAACAGAAGATGGAAAAGATGTAGAAATAGTTGTGGAATTACCAGAAGTTAAGAAGCTTGTAGGACTTAAATATTTTGCAGATGAGCAAATAAATAATTACGAAATACAAGTTAAAGCTAAAGACAGCGAAGAGTGGATTACAGTTAAATCATCAGATGGAAATTCTGTTGGAGAATTCAAGGATGGAGAAGAAACATTATACTTCACAAAAGTTGGTGAAGATGGTAAAAATGAAATTTACAATTATGACTATGATGCAGCTTATGTTAAATTTATAATACATAATTCATCAATAGCAATAAAAGAATTAGATTTAATAGGTCAAACAGGAGATAATGTAGAATTTAATGATGAAGGTTCAATTGGATTGAACAAATCAGAATTTGTATATGATGCTTCAAAAGGATACTCAATACCAAAAGATGCTGTAATATTCACAGGAAAATATAAAGGAAATCCTGCTTATAATGTAGTAGTAATGTGGTATCAAGAAGAAGGTTCAGACGAATGGCAAAGAATAGATGGATATCAAGTAATATTAGCAGATGACCCAGGAGAAGCAAATCTTGGAGAAACTAATGAAGGAAATTGGGTGTATGTAGTTGAACCACAAGCAATGGATACAGATGGTCAATATATAGATGGTGAGAAAAATCCATTCTATGAAAAAATAAAAGAAGGTAAAGGAAAGGTAAGAGCAGAATTATATCGTGTAGATGATGCTATCACTTTAGACGGAGAAAGAGTAGTTAGTGATACATTAGTAACAAAATTACCAGAAACTTTAGGCAACATTACACTAACAGATGATAGAACAAATAAATAGATAATTCGTGGAGAGCGTTTAGCTCTCTGCGGAAAATGAAAGGAGGACTTTAATGAAAATAAGTAATAAACTAAAAATATTTATTGTTGTTATAGCAGTATTAGTTATAGCGATAGCAGGTATAGTTTTAGCAGGAAAAGAAACGCCACAACCAAAAATTGTCACTAGAGATTATTCAAATGTATATTTTGAACAGGTAAATGACAAAGAAGTAGACGTATATCTGGGAATGAATGATACAGCAAGTATTGCAAGTTTTCAAATTGGATTTGAAATAGATATAGCAGATTGTTATGACTCTACTTTTTCGTGGTCAGATGAATTAAAAAACAAAGATGCAAAATTTAAAGATGTAAAATATTCTGAACAAGAAAAAAATGAAGAGTCAGGAAATGCAGTAGAGAATTTGAATTTATATTATGTTGGAACAGAAGAATTAAATGAATTATCAGATGGAACAGATATAGATAATATAAAATTGGGAACAATAAAAATTGTTCCAGATGAAGAAATTCCAGAAAGAAGTTCTTATGTAACAATACAGGCAAAAGAAGGATTTTCAAAAACAGTTTCATTATCTCATAGTTCTGAATTATTAAAAACGAGTGCAGATGATATTTATACAACAAGAATAACAGTAAAATCAGCACCAGTAGTAGATAATATTACAACAAGTGTTGAGGCTATTGTAGAAGGAGATGTGCTTGATGAAGGAGGAGATTCAGAAGGAGCAAAAGTAGTTGTTAATTTTGAAGTTACTGACGAGACAAACACATTAACAGCATTACAAGTAAAACTAATTGGTGATAATGGAGAAACATATACAAAGAGTGTAAATGTTCAAGATTTAGGAAAGATGACATCAGTAAGCTTTATTGGAGTAAAAGAAGGAAAATACCAAGTACAAATTTTAGGCTCATATACATTAGATAGTGGAGCAGTAGATAATGAGGTATTAAAAACATCAGCTGGAGATAATGCGGAATTATCAGATATTACTGTAGTAAAGACACAAGAACCAGTTAATCCACCTCCAACAACTGACCCAAGTGATGGTGATGGTGACGGTGACGGTGAAGGAGACGAAGGAAATCCAAATAATCCAAGTAATCCAGATAATCCAACAAAGCCAGGAAACCAAGGAAATACAGGTGATTCAAATAATCCGGGAGATTCAAATAATTCACAAGATTTGGAAGACCCAGAAGAATCAGATGGTCAAACAGATTCAGAGAGTCCATCAAATTCAAAATCAAAAGAAAATAAGAAAAATCCATTATTAAATATATTTAGTCCAAAAACAGGAGGAAATCGTTCTGTAATGTGGGCAGTGATTTTATTAGGTATTTTAGTAATTGCTGCTGGTGGAATAATTATATTAAAAAGCAAAACAAAAAGTAAACCAAAACACTAATAATATAAATTTATAAAAGAGTGCACCTATAATTGGTGCACTTTTTGTAATAAATTTAAAAATAAAGTATAGTAAAAAAAGTTAAAGTATGATATACTGTAAAAGAAATGACAATAAAAGACAAGGAGAAACAAGATGACAGAGCAAAAATATATATTAAAAAATCAAGAATCATTTGAATTGAAGCATATATTTGAATGTGGTCAATGTTTTAGATGGAATGAAAATGAAGATGGAAGTTATACAGGAGTTATAAAGCAAGGAGTAATAAGAGTAGAGAAGAAAGAAAATGAAATAATATTTGAAGGTATATTAGATGGAGAAATACAGGAGATAATTGAACAGTATTTTGACTTAAAAAGAAATTATGATAAAATAAAAATGCAGTTATCAAATATAGACAAATATTTAAAAAATAGTATAGAATATGGAGAAGGAATAAGGATATTAAATCAAGACTTATGGGAAACGATAATATCTTTTATAATATCGGCTAATAACAATATTCCAAGAATAAAAGGAATAATAGAAAGATTGTCAAGGAAATACGGAAGAAAAGTTGTATGGAGGCAGAAAGAGTATTATATATTTCCTACATCAGAAGAATTAAAAGATGCTAGTATAGATGATTTTAGGAGTTTAGGGTTAGGTTTTAGAGACAAAAGAGTATATGAAACAACTAGAATGATATTAGAAAAAAAGGTTGACTTAGAAAAATTACATACTGAAACAGATACTATTAAGGTAAGAGAAAAATTATTGATTTTATCTGGTGTGGGGCCAAAAGTTGCAGATTGTATTTTATTGTTTTCTACTTTAAAGAGATTTGATGTATTTCCTGTTGATGTGTGGGTTAGAAGAGTAATGAATGAATTATATATAAAAAATGAAGATGAAACTAAAGTTAGTAAAAATGAAATAATGAAATTAGCTAAGGAGAAGTTCGGAGATTTAGAAGGAATAGCACAACAATATTTATTTTATTGGAAAAGAGAAGCATAAATAAATATCAAAGGATGAAGAGAAAAGAGGAAAAAAGATGTATTTAAAAAGATTAGAGATGCAAGGCTTCAAGTCATTTGCAGATAAAACAGTATTAGAATTTATGCCAGGAATTACGAGTGTAATAGGTCCAAATGGTTCAGGAAAAAGTAATATTGTAGATTGTATAAAATGGATATTAGGAGAGCAAAGTATAAAAACATTAAGAGGTGGAAAATCAAGTGATGTGATATTTGCTGGAACACAGGCAAGAAAGTCATTAGGGTTTGCCGAAGGCTCATTAATTTTTGATAATACAGATGGAAGTTTACCTATAGAGTATGGAGAAGTTACGGTTACTAGAAAAATTTATAGGACAGGGGAGACTGGATATTTTATAAATAAAGTTCCTTGTAGATTGAAGGATATATTAGAGCGTTTTATGGATACAGGAATAGGAAAAGATGGATATTCTATAATAGGTCAAGGTAAGATAGATGAGATTTTAAGTAATAAATCAGAGGATAGAAGGAATGTTTTTGAGGAAGCGGTTGGAATAGTTAAATATAAGACTAGGAAAGAGGAAGCTGAAAAAAAGCTAGAGCATACAAAGTTGAATTTGCTTAGGATTAATGATATTTTAACTGAGTTAGAAAATAATATGGAGCCATTAAAGGAGCAAGCTGATAAAGCAAGGAAGTATATAGATTTAAAACAGGAATTAAAAAATATAGAAGTAGGTCTTTTTGTGTACAATATAGATAAATACAAGAAGGATTTAGAAGAACTTTTGGAAAATATGGATATTATGAAGTCAACTTGCAATTTAGAGGAAGGCAAACTTGAGAAAATAAATAACCTTAAGGAGGAATTAAAATCTAGTATTGATGAAATAACAGAGAAGATTGAGGCAATGCAAAATATAGGTTTTGAAAGTCAAAGAAAACAAGAACAATTAAATTCAGATATTAATGTATTTAAAGCCAATATTGAAAATAATCAAAAAAATGTAGAAGGGTTAAAAGAAGAAATAAAAGAATTAGAGGAAAAGGTAAAAAAATCTGAAGAAGATATTGTTACAAAGCTTGATAAAAAGAATAGCCTTCAAGAGAATAAAGCTAAATTTGAAAAAGAACTTGAAGAAAAACAACAAGAACTTAATAAAATCATAATAACATTTTCAGAAAAGGAATTGAAGATAGAGGAAGCAAAGAGAACTGTTGATAAAAATGTAGATAAAAAATATGAACTTGAAGCTGATATTAATGCACAAAATGCAAATATAGTTAATATAGAGAAAAGACAGAAACAGATTGAGAATGAAATGTCAGCAAGTATATCTGAAAAGGACAATGCAAGATTTGAAAAAGAAGATTTAAAGAAGGTATGCTATGAAATAGAAAAAGAGAAAAATGAAATAGAAAGTAAATTAACGAAATTAAGAGAAAATGAAAATAAAACAAAACAAGAAATAAATAATCATAATATTAAGATGAATAATATATCACAGCAATTACATTTTAAGGAATCAAGATGTAAATTTTTAGTTGAGACTGAAAAGGAAAAAGAAGGATATGTAAAGAGTGTAAAGGCTTTATTAAAAGATTGCCAAAATGTAAAAGAACTAGGAAAAGGAATGAATGGCGCTTTAGCAGAATTAATAGAAGTTCCTGAGAAGTATCAAACAGCAATAGAAATGACTTTAGGTGCAAGTTTGCAAAACATAATTACAGAGAATGAGGAAGATGCAAAAAAATTAATAGAGTATTTAAGAAAGAATAATTTAGGAAGAGCTACATTTTTACCATTAACTTCAGTAAAAGGAAAAAAATTAGAAAAGATAAATGGAAATAAAGGTGTTGTAGGAATAGCATCAGATTTAATTAAGTACAATAAAAAATATGAACAAGTAATTTTAAATTTATTAGGTAGAACAGTAGTTGTAGAAACAATGCAAAATGCTATTGAACTTGCAAAACAAAATCGATATTCTTTTAGAATTGTTACACTAGAAGGGGATTTCATTAATCCATCAGGAGGAATTACTGGAGGTTCAGTTGCTAAAAAGACAGTAAATATTTTAGGAAGAAATAGAGAAATAGAAAAGTTAAACAAAGAAATACAGGAATTAAAACAAAATTTAGAGATTTTGAATAAGGAAAATGATAAGATTTTAGAAGGTTCAAATGAGGTTTTTAAACAGAAAGAGGAATTAGAAAAGAATTTACAGACAATAGAAATTAAGTATAATGTAGAGATGCAAAAACAAAAGTCTATTGATGAAAATATTTTGAAAATTGAGAATAGAATTAATAAATTAAAAGATGAAAAGAAGACTATAGAAGAACAAAAACAACAAGTTTTAGGTCAGATTAAAATAAATAGTGAAAATGTACAAGCTTTAGAAAATTCTAATAAGGAGCTCCAGGAAGAAATTAACCTATTTGCAGAATCTAATAAAGAGACACAGAAAAAAGTAGATGACTTAAATTTTGATATAACAAATTTAAAGATTTCAGTTTCTTCATTTGATGAAAGCGAAAATTCTATTGAAGAAATAGCAAATATTATAAAACAGGAAATTGAAAATACAAAGAAAAATATTGCAAACAAAAATAATAAAATATGTGAATTAAATAAAGAAAATGAAGAGTTAAATAAAAAAATAGAGCAGAGTATAAAGCAGATTGAAGGTATAAAAGAGGAAGTAAAAAATAGTGGAGCTAATATTGAAAAATTAAGAAATGATAGAATAAGTACAAATGAGAAATTAACACAAAAAGAAAAAGAGCAAGCTGAAGAATTTAAGATTATAGAAGATTTAAAAGGGCAGATTATAAAATTAGAGTTAAATAAAAATAAAATTGATGAGGAATTAAATGAGCAAATAAATAAATTGTGGGAGGAGTATGAACTTACACCTAATAATACACAAGGATTTGCAAAGCCAGAGAATATACAATTGACTCAAAGAAGAGTAAATAATTTGCATACAGATATAAAAGAACTTGGAAGTGTAAATGTTTCATCTATTGATGAATATAAAAATATGCGTACAAGATATGATTTTATGTCGGAACAAAGATATGATTTAGAAAATACAATGACTAAACTTCAAAAAATGATTACAGATATAACAATTACTATGAAGGAACAATTTAAAGAGAAATTTAAAATAATTAATAAGAATTTTGGAGAAGTATTTGTTGAATTGTTTGGCGGGGGAAAGGCAGAAATTAGCTTAGAAGATGAAGATAATGTTCTGGAATGTGGAATAAATATTATTGTTCAGCCACCAGGAAAAAAATTGCAGAATATGTTGTTATTATCAGGTGGTGAAAGAGCATTTACAGCTATTGCTTTATTATTTGCTATTTTAAAAATGACACCAGCACCATTTTGTGTATTAGATGAAATAGAAGCGGCACTTGATGATGTTAATGTTTATAGATATGCAGAATTTTTAAAGAAATTTTCAAAAGAAACACAATTTTTAATTATTACACATAGAAAGGGTACTATGGAGGTTGCAGATACTGTTTATGGTGTTACAATGGAAGAAAATGGTATTTCAAAATTACTATCTATGAAGTTAAAAAATGAGAGTACATAAAAAGAGGAATTCTAGCTAGAATTCCTCTTTTTATGTTTCAACTTCATCATAATATTCATCAATTTTTTGCAATAGGTCTTTTTTTACTTCCTCGATTGTTTTTCCTGTAATTTGAACACCTGCAACGGTACTATGACCGCCTCCACCCATTTTTTCTAGTATGATTTGAACATTTACATCTCCAATTGAACGTCCACTAATATTAACTTTATCATCAACATTTCCTATTACAAATGATGCAGTTATATTTCCTATTGATAAAAGCTCATCTGCTGCTTTTGCACAAATAACTCTTGCATCTTTATCTTTGCTTTCATAGACAGAAATGCCTATAATATCTTTAAATACTTCTGTATTATTAGTAATATGCACAATTTTTTTGTAAGTCTCTAAATCATTTTGGAACCATTTTTTAACTCTTATTATATCTACACCGTATTTTCTTAAATATGCTGCAGCTTCAAAGGTTCTAACTCCTGTTTTAAATGTGAAGTTTTTAGTATCCATCATAATTCCGGCATATAATGCTTCAGCTTCCAATATTGTTAATTTAGGTTGAACTTTTGTATATTGTAAAAGCTCTGTAACTAACTCTGAAGCAGATGATGCATAAGACTCGTGAAATGTTAAAATACTTTCTTTGATAAAATCGGTACTTCTTCTATGATGGTCTATTATGGCAATTTTACTTGTTTTTGCTAAAAGACTTGGAACTTCTACATAACTTGCTTTATGAGTGTCAACTACTATTAATAATGTTTCAGAATCTATTTTATTTTCAGCAACTTCTTTGTTTATTATAACATCTCTATATTCTTCTGCTTCTTCTAAACTTTGCATTAATTCCTTTAGAGCCATTCCCTCTGTAGATGCAATGATATATACTTCTTTTCCTAAACTTTTAGCTAAACGATAAATTCCTAAAGCTGAACCAAATGAATCTATATCTGGATTATTGTGCCCCATTATCATTATTTGCTCTGATTCTGATATAAGTTCTTCTAAAGCGTGTGCTACAATTCTGGCCTTTACTTTAGTTCTTTTTTCTACTTCTGTTATTCTTCCTCCAAAGAAATGATATTTCCCATTTTCAACTATAGTTGCTTGGTCTCCACCTCTTCCTAGAACAACATCCATAGCACCTTGAGCTGTTTTGATTTTTTCTCTATCTGTTTCACCATCATCTGAAATTGCAATACTTAGTGTTATTTGAACTTTGCTATTTACTTCGATTTCTTTTACTGTATCTAATATACTAAATTTTTCTTCCCTTATTGTTTCTAAGTATCTATGCTCAAAAATATATATAAATCTATCCCTGTCTGATTTTACAATAATGCCATTTATTTTATTTGCCCACTCATATATTGTTTTTTCAATTTCTGCCATTACTTGAGGTCTTTCTTCTGGGTCTATTTGCATCATTGTTTCTTCATAATTGTCTACCATTATAATTCCAACACAGCTTTTGGAATCTGTATATTCTTTTTTTAATTTTTTTTCGTCTGTCTCATCAATAAAATATAATATCATCATATATTTATCGCTTTGTCTTTTTTTGTCATTACCAGATTTTACAAATTCTCCAAGTACTTTGTAATCTCTAGTATCAATTTTTATTTCTTCTTTTATTGATTTATCTTTTTTATCATTTTTTTCTTGTATTTTTTTATTTATTATTTCTAATAAATCACTAATATACATATTAATATCAATATTTGCAAATTCTGAGACAAACTTTGTACTTCTCCATATAATATTACCATCTGTTTCCACTATAATTAATGGAAAAGGTGAATGGATTAAACTGTTTTTTGCAGTAGCATTTACATTTAATGTTAAATCTTGTAAATGTTGAGATATTTCATTTTTTCTTTTATTATTTGCAAAATATGTATATGCTAAAACTGCTATAAATAGTAATATTGAAGGTAATATCATTCTAGGTTTTAAAACACATATTATTACTAATAATATAAATATCAAAATTAGATATAGCTTAGTTCTTGAAACTAAACTATCAAAAAATTTTCTATTATTACTCTGCATAAATCCTCTCCTTTTACTATTCTATTGTACCTCTATTTCTTAGTTTTGTCAAATATTGGGTAAGGAACTACTACAAAGCTAAAGCTTTTGCGAATATTATGACTTGAACAATACGTCTTCTATTTGCTCTTTTGTTATACTTCCATAACGCAAAATATATGGAATATTTTCATTAACTTTTACAATAGTAGAAGAAATTCCAAATTTAATATCATTGCCTTTTATAATGCAATTTACTTTACCATAAAAATCTTTTTCGATTTCCTTTATATCTATACCGCTTGGTTTTCCAGAGATATTTGCACTTGGAGTAGCAATAGGTACACCAGCATATTCTATTAATTTTCTTGCCAATTCATTGCTTGGCATTCTAATTCCTACTGTTTCTTGATTTGCAGTTACAATATTAGATATAATATCTTTTTTCTTTAATATAATTGTTAAAGGACCGGGAAAAAAATTATTCATTAATTTATATTCCATATCAGTTATGTTTTCTGCTACTTGATTAATCATATCCATATTTGATACTAATAAGCTTATAGGTTTAGTTAATGGACGTTGCTTTATTTTATATAATTTTTTTACAGCATCAGTATTTAAAGCATTTGCACCTATCCCATATACTGTTTCTGTAGGAAATATTACAATTCCGCCTTGTTTTATTATTTCTGCTATTTCTCTTATTTTATCATCAGTTAAATTATGTTCTGAAATTAAATCTGTTTTCATTTTGTGTTTACCTTTCTTTTTATATTTATATTATTATACGTCAAAATTGTATATATTTCAATAAGTAAAAGCATTCTGTAAAAAAATTTATTCAATTTAAGGTGTGATTATGTAAATAATTTGAAAAAATGTGCATTCAATATTGAAAATATGTGAAATATGTAGTAAAATATAAAAACAAAAGAATGGCATTAAATATACTCAAGACGTATTACATAAAAATAAAGGAGGATTTATATATGATATATTCAAAGGAAATAGATAGAAAATGGCAAGAAAGATGGAAGAAATCAGATTTATATAAATTTGATAACAAAAATTTAGATAAGAAATTTTATGCATTAGAGATGTTTTCATATCCATCAGGTGCTAAGTTACATTTAGGTCATTGGTTTAATTTTGCTCCAGCAGATTCATTTGCTAGATTTAAGGCTATGCAAGGATACAATGTTTTTCATCCTATGGGTTTTGATGCCTTCGGATTGCCAGCAGAAAATTATGCTATTAAAACAGGGATACATCCACAAGACTCAACATTAAAAAACATAGAAACAATGAAAAGTCAATTATCTGAGATGGGACCTTCGTATGATTGGAATTATTCATTTAATACTTGTATGCCAGATTATTATAAATGGACACAATGGATATTTATAAAATTATATGAGAAAGGACTTGCATATAAAAAAGAGGCACCAGTTAATTGGTGTAGTAGTTGTAATACTGTACTTGCAAACGAACAAGTAATAGGCGGAGCTTGTGAAAGATGTGGAACAATGGTGCAGAGAAAGAAAATGTCACAATGGTTTTTCAAGATTACTGAATATGCACAAGAATTATTAGATGATTTAAAAGATTTAGATTGGCCAGAGTCAACTAAAAAAGTTCAAGAAAATTGGATAGGTCGTTCACAAGGAGCAGAAATAAAGTTTAAAGTAGAGAGTAATGAAGATAAATATATAACAGTATTTACAACAAGACCAGATACATTAAATGGTGTTACTTATGTAGTTATAGCTCCAGAAAGTGATTTAGCATTAGAATTAACAAAGCCAGAATATATGGAAAGTGTAAATAAATATAGAGAGCAAACGGCTAAGGCATCAGAAATAGATAGAATGTCTACAGAAAGGGAAAAAACAGGAGTATTTACTGGAACATACGCAATTAATCCAGTAAATGGAGAAAAAGTGCCAGTATGGATAGCTGATTATGTAATAGAAGGATATGGAACAGGTGCAGTTATGGCCGTTCCAGCACACGATGAAAGAGATTATGAATTTGCCAAAAAATATAATTTGAATATAAAACAAGTAATTAAAAGTATTGATAAGGAAACAGAATTACCTTATGTAAATAATGGAATATTAATAAATAGTAATCAATTTAATGGAATGAAATCTGAAGAAGCAAAAAGTGCTATTGTAAAAGAATTAAATAAATCAGGTAGTGCAAAAGAAACAGTTAATTATAGATTAAGAGATTGGCTAGTTTCAAGACAGAGATATTGGGGAGCTCCAATTCCTATTGTGTATTGCCCTAAATGTGGTATAGTACCAGTTCCAGAAGAACAGCTTCCAGTATTATTGCCTTATGATGTTGAATTTAGACCAGATGGAGAATCACCATTAAGAAAATCAGAAGAATTTATGAATTGTGAATGTCCTCATTGTAAAGGACCTGCAACGAGAGAGTCAGACACATTAGATACTTTCGTGGATTCAAGTTTCTATTTTTTAAGATATCCAGATGCTAATAATACAAAACAAGCTTGGGATAAAGAATTAATTAATAAAATTATGCCTGTTGATGTGTATGTTGGTGGAAAAGAACACGCTACGATGCACCTTATATATGCTAGATTTATGACAAAGGCATTAAGAGATATGGGATATTTGAACTTTGATGAGCCATTTAAAAAATTGATTCATCAGGGAATGATTTTAGGACCAGATGGAAACAAAATGAGTAAATCAAAGGGTAACACAGTTGCACCAGATGATTATGTTGATAAATACGGTTCAGATGCCTTTAGAATGTATATTATGTTTGGTTTTTCATTTGTAGATGGAGGACCTTGGAAAGACGAAGGCATTCAAGCAGTTAGAAGATATTTGTCAAGGATAGAGGCTTTAACAGAAAAGGTTATAAATAATAAATACGAAGAAAAGGCTTCAATTGACGAACCAGAAAAAGAATTGTTGTATGTAAAAAATAGGACTATTAAGGCTATGGGAGAAGATATTGATAAATTTCAATTTAATACGGCTATTGCACGTTCTATGGAATATCTAAATGAGATGATTAAATATGAACAATTACCTGTTATAAATAAAAAATTACTTAAAGAATGTTTAGAAACACATATAAAGTTAATTTCACCTTTAGTACCACACTTCTCAGAAGAAATTTGGGAAATGTTAGGAAATAAGGAGTCGGTACACAAAGAAAAGTGGCCAAAGTATGATGAAAATGAATTAATTAAAAATGAAATAAATTTAGCTATACAAGTTAACGGAAAATTAAAAAAGGTAATAAAAGTCAATAAAGATGCTACTGCAGAGCAAGTTAAAGAGGCTATAAGCAATGATTCATCACTATCAAAGATTATGGACTTATATGAAATAAAAAAAGAGATATATGTTCCTGGAAAAATATTTAATATGGTAGTGAGCGAAAAATAAATGCGTTTTGAAAATGTGTGAATAATATGATTATGAAAAAATTAGTAGTTGATAAAAAATATAATAATAAAAAATTAAATAAATTTTTACAAGATAAAATTGAAGGGCTATCTAATAATCTTTTTTATAAAACTTTAAGAAAAAAAGATATACGAGTAAATGGAAAAAGAATTGCAGAAAATATCAGTGTTTTTGAAAATGATGAAATATTAGTATATATAGATGATAAACTATTAAAAAGGAAAATAACTTTAGATAAAATATTTGAAGATGAAAATATTTTATTAATAAATAAGCCTGTTAACATAGAAGTTACAGGAGAAAATAGTTTAACATCTATTGTACATAATATTTATAAGGAGGAACAATTTTTACCATTACCTTGTCATAGATTAGATAGAAATACAGATGGTTTAATATTATATGCTAAAAATCAAAAAAGTTTAGATATATTGCTTGATAAATTCAAAAATCGAGAAATAGAAAAACATTATTTAGCTTTAGTATATGGGATACCTAAAATAGAAAAGCAGACTCTTATTTCATATCTTTTTAAAGATAGAAAAAAATCCATAGTGTATATTTCAGATATACCTAAAAAGGGATATTCTAAAATTATTACATCATATTCTATATTGGAAAAATATAAAAACAATACTTGTTTACTAGATGTTGAAATAGAAACAGGTAAGACACACCAAATAAGAGCAGAGCTTGCACATATAGGGTTTCCTATTGTTGGAGATGGAAAGTATGGTAATTATGAAGTTAATAAAAAGTTAAATTGTAAAACTCAAATGCTTTCAAGTTATAAAATAAAATTTGATTTTACAACAGATGCAGGTATATTGAATTATCTGAATAAAAAAGAGTTTATAAAATAATTTTGGCAAAAACTTGCAAATATTATGTAAATATGATATAATGCAGTACGAAAGTTATTTCTAATAGGAATATTAGGAGGAATTTATGACTATCAACATTGATAAGCCCTTATATATGGCTCATAGCGAATATGCGCCTCAGAAGGGACGGTATTTTGTATGCCGTAAGATAGAAAAAGGTCTCGGGGAATATGTTATAAATGATAATCTTATCGAGACTAGCGAAGTAACAGCTGTTAGACAGTTAGCCAAAAACTTTTATTTGGCGGAAACAATAAATTCGATATATCTTATAAGAGTTCTTAACTATGATATTAAAATCGAAAATAATCATAGCGAAGAAAAACTTCACTTGGTAGGCTTCTGGGAAATGCCGGAAATTGGTAAGTCTGCAAAGGCTTGTGAGTTTGCATTTAATTCGTATGGACTTCTGGATGAAATGTATGCAGATTGTACAACTACACCAGTAAGAAGATTAAAACGAATTTCTGAATTGTATTTGGCAGAAACGACAAGTGGAAACAAGTATATTGGATTTGTCTTTTAGTTAAAAGATAGTCAGTGGCTCTCTCTTTTTATAAAGAGGGAGCTTTTTTTTGCGTAAAATTATTGAAAAAGTTATAGAAATGTAGTAGAATAGAGGAAATTAATGAGAAAGGATTGATGAGAACAGTGAAAGTAATATTAAAAGAAAATATAAAATCAATAGGAAAAAAAGATGAGATAATAAATGTATCAGATGGATATGCAAGAAATTTCTTATTTGCAAAGGATTTAGCAGTTGAGGCAACTCCAGGAAATTTAGCAAAGTTAAAATCAAAAAAAGATTCAGAACAATTTAAAAAAGATACAGAAAAAGAAGAAGCAAGAAAAATGGCTGATAAGTTATCTAAAATAAAGTTAGAAATAAAAGTAAAAGCTGGAGAAAATGGTAAAATATTTGGAGGAGTATCAAGTAAAGAAATTGCAGAAAAATTAGAAAAAGAGTATCAAATAAAAGTAGATAAAAAGAAGATAGATTTAAAAGATACTATAAAAACTTTGGGAGTAACAATAGTAGATATAAAACTATTTGAAGATGTAATAGGTAAAATTAAAGTACAAACAATAGCAGAGTAATAGTATATAGGAGGATAATAATGGATTTAGGAAAAGTACCGCCAAATGATATTGAAGCTGAACAAGCAGTTTTAGGAAGTATGCTTACAGATAAAGATGCTGTAATGAATGCAGTTGAAAAGTTAAAAGGAGATAGTTTTTATAGAGATGATAATAAAAGTATATTTGAAGCAATAGTAAATTTATATAATAAATCTGAACCTATAGATTTAATTACTGTAAAAGATGAATTAACTTCAATGAATGCATTTGAAAAGATTGGTGGTATGGAATATTTAGTATCTTTACCAGATAAAGTTCCAACAACAGCTAATGTTGATAAATATATCAATATTGTTCAAGAAAAGGCAATGCTTAGGAATTTGATAAAAACAGCTAATGAAATTATTGATTTGGGATATAATCCTACAGAAGATGTTGAAGATATAATGGATAATGCTGAAAAGAAAATATTTGATTTGATACAAAATAAAAATAAAGAGGGATATTCTCCAATAAAAGATATATTAATTGATAGTTTTTCAAATTTAGAAGAATTATATAATAGAAAAACTAGAATTACCGGGTTGCCAACAGGATTTGCAGATTTAGATTATCAAACAGCAGGGCTACACGGGTCAGATTTAATTTTATTAGCAGCACGTCCAGCAATGGGAAAATCAGCTTTTGCGTTAAATATTGCTACAAATGTAGCGGTAAAGGCGAAAGTTCCAGTTGCAATTTTCAATTTGGAAATGTCAAAAGAACAGCTTGTAAACAGAATTCTATGTAGTGAAGCAATGGTAGATAGCAATAAAGTTAGAACAGGTAAATTAGAAGAAGATGATTGGAATAAACTTGCAAGTGTTGTGGGACCATTATCAGAAGCTGGTATATATATAGATGATACGCCAGGCATTTCTGTAATGGAAATTCGTACAAGATGCAGAAAGTTGAAAATGGAAAAAGATATTGGACTAGTAATAATAGACTATTTGCAATTAGTACAAGGAAGTAATAAGAAAAATGGAAGTCGTGAGCAAGAAATTGCAGAAATAAGTAGGTCTTTAAAGATTTTAGCAAAAGAGTTAAATGTTCCTGTAATTGCATTATCTCAGTTATCTAGGGCAGTAGAGCAAAGACCAGACCATAGACCTATGCTTTCAGATTTACGTGAATCAGGTTCTATAGAACAAGATGCTGATATAGTTATGTTTTTATACAGAGATGATTATTATAACAAAGATAGTGAAGAAAAAGATATTTCGGAGGTAATTATAGCTAAGCATAGAGGTGGCTCTACAGGAACTATTAAATTGTTATGGATGGGAAGTTATACTAAATTTGCAAATTTGGCAAAAGATTTTTAGTTTGAAAGGATATTATGGAAAATCAAGTTTTAGAAACAATAAAAAAATATAAATTGATTGAAAATGGAGATAAATTGGTACTTGGTGTATCTGGAGGACCAGATTCTATTTCAATGTTAGATGTATTATTAAAAATTAAGCAATCAGGAAAAATAAATTTTGATATATTTGTGGCACATATAAATCATCAAATCAGAGAAGAAGCAAATGAAGATGAAATGTATGTTCAAAATTATTGTCAAAAAAATAAAATAAAATTTTATTGTGAGAGAATAGATGCAAAAAAATATGCAAATAATAATAAAATAGGATTAGAAGAAGCGGGACGCAATTTAAGATATAGCTTTTTTGATGAAGTTATGGCATTAAATGGTGCAAATAAAATTGCTATTGCACATAATAAAAATGATAAAATAGAAACAATGATTATGAATATATTTAGAGGTACAGGAATTGCTGGATTAAAAGGGATTGAACCTATGAGAAATAATAAGTATATTAGACCTTTAATAGAATGTACAAGAGAAGATATTGAGGAATATTGTGGGTTGAATGAGTTAAATCCTAGAATAGATAAAACTAATTTTATAAATGATTGTACAAGAAATAAAGTTAGGAATATAGTATTACCTTATATAAAAAAGGAGTTTAATCCTAACTTTGTAGAAACAATGAATAGATTATCAGAAGTGGCGGTGGAAACAGAAACATATTTACAAAATGAAACTCAAAAGGTATATAATGAATTAAAATTAGAAGAGAATCAAGATAGCATAATATTGGACGCAAAAAAATTTAATACAAAAGATGAGTTAATGAAAAAGAGAATTTTAATATATACGATATCAAAAGTACAAGGAGAAAGTAAAAATATAGAAAAAATAAATATAGAAGATTTAATTAAATTAATACGAAACAATATCGGAAATAAGTATTTGAAGCCAAATAAACATATAAAAGTGTCAATAAACAAAGGGAAAATTTTTTTTGAGGGACTAAAGTGAGTGTCCGTAGAAACTAATGATTTGTAATAAAAATGAAATAAAAAAAAGCTTGCAAATTAAGATTCTATGTGGTATATTGCATATACTAAAAGCAATAAGGAGGAATTAGAGTGAAAAGTGGGATAAAATCATTAGCAACTTGGCTAATAATAGGAATCATTTTGATAGTGTTAATTTCATCTATAATGGATAATAGCAATTCAAAAATGACATATTCAGAATTGATTTCAAGTATTGATGCAGAAAATGTAGAAAGTGTGGAATTAAATTCAGAAGGAAGTACAGCTTATGTAACATTAAAATCTGGAGAAGCAAAAAAAGAGGTTAATATTCCAAGTGTAGATAGTTTTGTAGAATATTGTCAAGATTATCTTAAATCAGAAAGTTTTGCATTGACAATGCAATCTGAGTCAATTTGGGTAACGATATTACAATTATTAATGCCTTTTGGATTAATTATAATATTTTTAATATTCTGGTTTATTATGATGAGTGGAGGTAATAATCAGGGTGGAAACAAGACAATGACCTTTGGAAAGAGTAGAGCAAGACTTGTAAATACAGCTGATAAAAATAAAGTTACTTTTGAAGATGTTGCAGGTGTAGATGAAGAAAAAGAAGAACTAGAGGAAGTTGTAGAATTTTTAAAAAATCCAAAAAAATTTACAGATATGGGAGCAAGGATACCAAAAGGAGTTTTACTTGTAGGACAGCCAGGAACAGGAAAAACATTGCTAGCAAAGGCAGTTGCAGGAGAAGCGGGAGTTCCATTTTTTATAATAAGTGGTTCAGACTTTGTAGAAATGTTTGTTGGTGTTGGAGCTTCAAGAGTTAGAGATTTATTTGAACAAGCTAAAAGAAATTCACCTTGTATAATATTTATTGATGAGATTGATGCTGTTGGACGTCAAAGAGGTGCAGGTTTAGGTGGAGGACACGATGAAAGAGAACAAACACTAAATCAATTATTAGTTGAGATGGACGGATTCTCAGCAAATGAGGGAGTAATAGTTTTAGCAGCTACAAATAGACCAGATGTATTAGATAAAGCTTTACTTAGACCAGGAAGATTTGATAGACAAATAGTAGTTGGTGCACCAGATGTTAAAGCAAGAGAACAAATTTTAGAGGTTCACAGTAGAAAGAAAAGATTAGCTGATGATGTTGATTTGAAGGTTATAGCTAAAAACACTTCAGGCTTCTCAGGGGCAGATATAGAAAATATTTTAAATGAAGCAGCATTACTTGCAGCTAGAAGAAACTTAAATGAAATTGGTATGAGAGAAATTGAAGATGCTACAGTTAAGGTTACTATGGGACCAGAGAAGAAAACAAAAGTAAGAAATGAACACGAAAAGAAATTAGTTGCATATCACGAAGCAGGTCACGCAGTAGTAAGTAAATTTTTACCAACGCAAGACCCTGTTCACGAAATATCAATAGTACCAAGAGGAATGGCTGGAGGATATACTATGTATCGTCCAACAGAAGATAAATCTTTTATTTCAAAAACATATATGGAAGAACAAATTGTTTCATTACTTGGAGGAAGAGTAGCAGAAGCATTAATTTTAAATGATGTTTCTACAGGTGCAAGTAATGATATAGAAAGAGCTACTAAAATGGCAAGAAGTATGGTGACAGTATATGGTATGAGTGAGAGATTAGGTACTATTCTATTGAGCGGAGACCAAGGAGAAGTATTTTTAGGAAGAGATTTAGCTCAAACAAAGACTTATTCAGAAGAAACAGCTGCAATCATAGATGAGGAAGTTAAGAAAATTATAGATACAGCATATAATACAGCTAAACAAATTTTGTCTGATAATATTGACAAATTACACATCGTTGCTGGAATATTATTGGAAAAAGAAAAAATCGATGGAGATGAATTTGATAGAGTATTTGAAGGTTAGAAGTTAGCGGATACATTATATGTATCCGCTGATTTGTGTGGAGAGATTATAAAAGGAAGGAAGATTAATATGAATTATGCTGATATTAAAACAGTAGATATACAAGATGGAACAGGAGTGAGAGTTTCAATTTATGTAAGTGGATGCCATTTTCACTGTAAAGGATGCCATAACCCAGAAGCTTGGGATTTTAAATATGGAAAAGAATATACAGAAGAAACTGAAAAGTACATATTAGACTTATTAGATAAAGATTATATTTCAGGACTTTCTATACTAGGTGGAGAACCATTAGAGCCACAGAATCAAGAAATTTTAAGTGGACTTGTTGCTAAAGTAAAACAAAGATTTCCAAATAAAGATATTTGGTGTTATACAGGATATGATTTTGAAAAAAATGTTTTAAATGAGATGTATAAAAAATTTGAATTTACACCAAAATTTTTGAAAAATGTGGATGTAATAGTTGATGGTCAATTTGAGGAAGAAAATAAAATTGTAGATTTGAGATTTAGAGGTTCTACAAATCAAAGGAAAATTGATGTTAAATCTAGTTTGGAACAAAATAAGTTAGTTCAATTAAAATTTGGTGATGAAGGAAGATACGAAAATAATTGACATAATTAACATAATGTGGTAAAATAAAAGAAGCGTAAAAAATTAAAGAGAAAAAATAGGAGGAAAGAAATATGATAGATTTTGAAAAAATGAATGATGAGATAGCAGACATTAAAAGAAAAATCGAAAAGGTAAATCAGGACGAGAGTAAAATTGCAGAAGAAACAACAAGATTATCAGAAAAAAGGAGTGCATTTGAAGCAAAATATCAAAACATAATTAATGGAGAAAGTGATAATCCATTTGTAGTACAAGATATGCAGAGCGAAGAAACAGAATTAAGAAGAGAAGAAGAAAATTTGGATAGATTAAAGGAAAGTGTAAGTAATGATGTAGAAACAGATTTTCAAGAGTTCGCTTCTAATTATATGGAACAAATAAAGAGTGAGAAGGATAGAGTAAAATCCGAGGTACAAGCATCTTCTGTTGATGGAATTAAAGAAACTATAAGTAAATTGAAACAAGAAAAAAGAGATTATGAAGCTAGAATTGCTGCTTGGGAAGAAAATGGTATAAGTCAAGAAGATTCTATACTTAGAAGACTTAAAGATAATGTAATACCAGGTATAGATAATCAAATAAATGATTTGAATAAACAAGTAGAGGAGTTAAATCCAGAAGTTCTAAAAGAATATTATGAAAAATTAGAAAAAATGGAAGATATTTTAAAAGACGATAAAATTCGTGATGAAAAATTAGAAGTAAGTGGATTGAGTTCAACAGGTATTATTAATAAGAAATTAGATGAAGTATTAGGCATAACACAAAAG
Organism: uncultured Clostridia bacterium; assembly: GCA_947626295.1. GTDB lineage: Bacteria > Bacillota > Clostridia > TANB77 > CAG-508 > CAG-269. The sequence continues at coordinate 4,659 of CANQRS010000010.1, read as the reverse complement.
GTTGAAGAACAAGAAACAGAGTGGGAGCCAATGGATTTAGATTGGAATTTAGAACATTGGGAAGGAATAAAAGCAGAAGAAAATGCAGAAAAAGCAGTGCCAGAAGAAGAAACATCAGAGGTAAGTGGCGAAGCAGAAGAAGTAAAGGAAAATTATAGTGAACAAGATGAAATGCAAGGAGAACCAACTCAAGAAGGATATAGACCAACATTTAGATGGAAATTTGATGATGAAGTAGAACAAGATGATACAATAGATTTAAATAGTATTGTTGATAAAACAATAGGAGAGATAGAAGAAGAAACTAGAACTCAAGATGAAGAGGAAGAACCAGAATTAGAAGCAATCAAATTAGAGGAAGTAGAAGAAGATAAACCACTATTTGATTGGGTACCTAAAGATGAAGTAGGACAAGAGGTAAAAGAAGATCTTTTGAAAACGGTAAGAGAGTTAAGAGAAGCAAAAGAAAGAACTGAAGAAAGATCTAGTTGGAGAGGTAAAGATGTTGAAGATGAAGTACCAAATGTAGAAGAAAACGAATTAGAGGAAGAGAGCCAAGAAGAATCTAATAATGACTGGAAAGAATGGAGAAAATCATTGGAAGAAGATTGGTATACTCGTTTAGAAGAAGAAGAGTTAGAAGAAAATATGCAAGAGGAACAAGAAGAAGTAGAACACATACCTGAAATAATGGAAAAGATAGAGAAAGGCAGAGAAGAAGCAAAGAAAAGAACAGAAAAAAGTGCTATAAGTAAATTATGGTCAAATTTAAAACAAAGATTGAAAAATGTTTTCGGAAAAAACAAGAGGGAGTTATTAGAAGAAGGAAAAGGAGAAGAAAATACTGGAGGAGAAGAGAACACTGGGGGAGAAGAAAATACTGAAGAGAGTTCACCAGTTGAAATAGCAAGAAACAACCGAAAGGAGTTCGGAAAAAGTTTAAAAGCTGTACGTAATGAAAATGAAAGTGAAAAAGGAGTTGGTGAATATTTTGAAGGAACACGTGAAGGTGAAAATAAAGAAGGAGTTAGTGAATATTTTTATGGAACAAGTGAAAATAAAGATATAGAGAATAATCAAGATGGTCAAGAACACTAATATACAAAAAATATAAGATGAAAAATAGGATATTCCCAACTAAATAAGATATAGATAATTTAGTTGGGAATTATTTAAAGGTAATAGATACAATCTATTCAGATAGGGGGCAAGAATGATGATAGATTTTGAAAAAATGAATGACGAAATATTAGAGCTTAGAAGGAAAATTGAAAAATCAGAACAAAATAGAAATATAGGTGGTATAGATATAAATTTTCAAGAATTTGCTTCTAACTATATGGAGCAAATAAAAAGTGAAAAAGATAGAATAAAATCAGAAGCACAAAATTCATCTATTGTAGAAGTTCAAAATAAGATAAGTAGATTGCAAAAAGAAAAGAAAGATTATGAAACAAGAATTGCAGAATGGGAGAAAAAAGGAATAGACCCAAATGATAATATCTTAAAAAGACTTAAAGAAGGGGTTATTCCAAATTTGAATAATCAAATAAGAGATTTAAATAAACAAATGGAAGAAGTAAATCCAAATTATTTGAGAAATTACTATGACCAGTTAGAGAAAATGGAAAAAATTTTAAAAGAAGACCAAGTTCGTGATATGAGATTAGAAGTAAGTGGATTAAGTGATACTGAAATAATGGATAAGAAGTTGGAGGAATTACTAAAAATAACAGGTAAAGTTGAAAAAATAAAAGAACCTGAGCAACAAAGTAGTGAATTAGGTGAAGAAGAGCCAGAAATAAAAGAAGAAAACGCAGAAGAGAAAAAAGAAGAAGTAGAGGAAAACGCAGAAGAAATAGAAAATGTAGAAGAAGAAAAAAATCCAGAAGATAACAAAGATGAGATAGATGCAGTTATAGAAAAGTATAATGAATTGTTAAGAAGAACTTTTGAAGTAAAAGGACAGGAAATACCTGAGGATGAGCAAGAAGGACCTGAAGATGAACAGGAAACATCTGAGAATGAGCAAGAAGGACCTGAAGATGAACAGGGAACATCTGAGAATGAGCAAGAAGGACCTGAAGATGAACAGGAAACATCTGAGAACGGGCAAGAAGGACCTGAAGATGAACAGGGAACATCTGAGAATGGGCAAGAAGAAGAGGAAATGACAGAAGAAGAAAAAGCAAGATTGAAAGAACAAAGAAGAAGAAATAGAGAAAGATTAAGGTTTAAAAATGATAAAATAGAAAATATTACTATTAAAGAAGATGCAGGAAAAGAGTGTGTAAGAGTAATAGTTAATTGTGAAAATAAAGAAGAACCAAAAACTTTTGAAATAGACGTCAAAGAAGCTAAAAAATTAATGATAAGAGAAGATATCTACAATTTAATAAGGAATGTATATAATGAAACTAAAAATAAAAAATATGATGCTTTATCTATATTTAGAATGGAAATAAATCCAGTAATTTTAAAGGCTATAAATTCATTAGATATGACGAAAGAAAATAAACAAAATTGTATGAAAGAATATTTAACTGCGTTGGTAACAGAAGGAGAATTAGAGAATTTTACTATTGCTCACGATAGAAGTGATAGTGAGTTAAGTTGGAGAAACAGTAGAAGAATGAGAACATACGCAAGGCAGTTAAGAAAAGTTGATGGAGCGGAAGTGTATGGATTGGAAGAACCTATTTTAATGAAAATAATAGATAAATTAAAGAACTTTTCAACGAAAAATAAACAAGATGTATTGCCACCATCAAATCCACCAGAAGGACAACAAGGAAGTGAAGAGACAAATCCAACAGAAGGACAACAAGGAAGTGAAGAGACGAATCCACTAGAAGGACAACAAGAGAGTGAAGAGAAAACAAGAATGGAACAGTTTAAAAAGGAAATACATTATGATGTGGATGCAAATAAGACACAAGAAATGGAAGGAAAAGACCCTACTAGGATAATAGTAAGAAATCAAAGTGATATAACAAGAGATGATAAGTAAAAATTGTAAAATTCAAAAGTCTTTTTATGAATTTGAAAGATTAAACATAATATGAAAAAATAAATTTCGTAAAAACATTGACATATATGTAAAAAGATGGTAAAATAGAACCGTTATGGACACTTGTAAAAGGTAGTTCCGTAGCGGTTTAAATTTTTGCATTAAAAATGTAAAAATTGGTAAAATAAAAACAGGAGGTGAAATTTAAGTGCCAACAATTAATCAATTAGTAAGAAAAGGAAGAAAAACAGGAGTTACAAAGTCAACTGCACCAGCTCTTCAACACGGATATAACTCAAAAAACAAAAAAGTAACAAATCACAGAGCACCACAAAAAAGAGGAGTATGTACAGTAGTAAAAACTGTAACACCTAAAAAACCAAACTCTGCTTTAAGAAAAGTAGCGAGAGTTAGGCTTTCAAATGGTTTTGAAGTTACATCTTATATCCCAGGTATAGGACATAACTTACAAGAACACAGTGTTGTTTTAATAAGAGGGGGAAGAGTAAAAGACCTTCCAGGTGTAAGATACCACATTATTAGAGGAACATTAGATACAGCAGGAGTTAAAGACAGAATGCAAGGACGCTCAAAATATGGAGCTAAAAAGCCAAAAAAATAAAAATAGTTTAAAATAGTGCTTGTATCTTACTAAATGTTAATGAAAGGACTTAAATTTAGATATAGATAATAAACACTATGCGGATAGAAATTTTCTATCAGAGTAACTTAGATACTTAAAATAGGTATCTCATAAGAAAGGAGTGAAGAATAGTGCCAAGAAGAGGATTTATAGCAAAAAGAGATGTATTACCAGACCCAATATATAATAGTAAAGTTGTAACAAAATTGGTAAACAATATAATGTTAGATGGTAAAAAGGCAATTGCTCAAAAAATAGTTTATGATGCATTTGATATCATAAGAGAAAAAGAGCAAAAAGAACCACTAGAAGTTTTTGAAGCAGCATTAGAAAATATTATGCCTGTTCTAGAGGTAAAAGCAAGAAGAATAGGTGGAGCTACATATCAAGTTCCATTAGAGATTAGACCAGAGAGGAGACAAACATTAGGATTAAGATGGCTTGTAACTTATGCTAGAAAAAGACACGAAAAGACAATGGCTGAAAAATTAGCAGGTGAAATAATAGATGCAACAAATGGAAATGGTGGAGCATTTAAAAAGAAAGAAGATACTCATAAAATGGCTGAAGCTAATAAAGCTTTTGCACATTATAGATTCTAATAAAATTAAAGAGATTTGATTTTATAAATAAAGAAAAAACTCGAAAATTGAGGGGAGGAAATAGAAAATGGCAGGAAGACTATGCCCATTAGAAAAAACAAGAAATATAGGAATAATGGCACATATAGATGCAGGAAAAACTACAACAACAGAGAGGATACTTTTCTATACAGGAAAAACACATAAAATTGGAGAAGTACACGAAGGTGCTGCTACAATGGACTGGATGGAGCAAGAACAAGAAAGAGGTATAACAATAACATCTGCTGCAACAACTTGTTTTTGGCAAAATCATAGAATAAATATAATTGATACACCTGGACACGTTGATTTTACAGTAGAAGTTCAAAGGTCTCTTAAAGTTTTAGATGGTGCTGTAACAGTTTTGGCTGCAAAAGGAGGAG
>CANQRS010000009.1 GCA_947626295.1 uncultured Clostridia bacterium | reverse complement strand
ATATCTTTTAGTGCTTTTTTATGATATTCTATTTTATACAATTACCAATCCACCTCGTCTTCTTTTACGAAATCCTCATCAGAAGAGTTCTTTCTTTTGATAAGTTCTTCTTTTAATTTTGGCATAGAAGAAATATATAATGTTTCAATTAAATTATTATAATCTTCTTCAGATAAAACAATAGCATTTCCATCTTTTGTGGATATATTAATAGGCTCATTGTATTTTATAGTATTTTCTAAAAGGTTATAAAGATTTTTTCTAAAATTGGTTATATTGGTATTAGTCATTTTAAACACCTCCATATATAATTATATTATAACATACGCTTTTGCGTACGTCAATATTTAGTATATTAATTTTTAAGAAAAATATTTAATTATTCATAATATTTCTTCATCTGCAAAAAAAAAGCTACCCAAGTTCGGATAGCTTTGCTTTGGTGAGCCAGGAGGGAATCGAACCCCCGACACCAGGCTTAGAAGGCCTGTGCTCTATCCTACTGAGCTACTGACCCAAATAAATTAACAATTAATATAATAACATAAAATGCAGTTACTGTCAAGTAAAAAGCAGCAAAAATTGAAAAAAGTATCATTATGAAACAAAAAGATATTAGCTCATAACAAAAAATTATGTAGAATGTGTTTCCGTAAGGATAGGAACTGTAAGAAAATGTGAAAATTATGTGAAAAATATTTACAATAGGCGAGAGAAATGGTATATTATTGTAAAAGAAAAGAAAGGGAGGAAACATTAGTGATTGAGGTCAAGAATATCACCAAAAAGTATGGAAACTTTGTAGCCGTAGACGATATAAGCTTCAAAATAAATGATGGAGAAATAGTAGGGTTATTAGGACCAAATGGTGCAGGAAAAAGTACGACAATGAATATTATAACAGGATTCATTGAGCAAACAGAAGGTCAAGTAATAGTAAATGGTTATGATACAATAAAAAAATCTAAGATGGCAAAAGGTCAAATTGGATATATGCCAGAGGGAGTTCCTTTATATGGAGAATTAACAGTAAAGGAATTTATTACATATATGGCAGAACTAAGAAAAATAAAAAAGAAAGAAAAAAAACAAAAAGTACAAAAAATAATGGAACAAACAGGGTTAAATACAATGCAAAATAAATTAATTCAGAATTTGTCAAGAGGACAAAAGCAGAGAGTAAGTTTAGCAGGAGCATTAGTTGGAAATCCAAAAGTGCTAATATTGGATGAGCCAACAGTTGGTTTAGACCCAAAACAAATAACAGAAATTAGAAGTTTAATAAAAGAATTAGGAAAAAATCATACAGTAATATTAAGTTCTCATATATTATCAGAAGTGAGTCAAATTTGTGATAAAGTAATAATAATAAATAAAGGGAAAATAGTAGCAGAAGATACACCAGATAACTTAGAAAGAATCGTAGCTGAAAATAATATAATATATGTTACAGTAGAAGACAATGAAAATAAAATAGAAAGCATAAAAGAAAAAATAAAAGAAATAAAAGAAATAAAATTAATAATGCAAAATGAAGACAAAACAAAGAAGTACGAAATAATTGGAAACAAAGATGTAGACCTTAGAAAAAGTATATTTACAGAATTTGCAAAAGAAGGAATAACAATATTTGAAATGAAAAAGCCAGAAGCAACGCTAGAGGATGCGTTTATGAAGATTATAGGTGAAGGAGGAAAAAAATAATGTTAGCAATAATAAAAAAAGAGTTAAAAAACTATTTTTTCTCACCAGTAGGATATATTGTAATAGGAGTATTTTTACTAGTATTTAGTTTATTCTTTTTCCTTACGACAATACAATCTGCAAGTGCAGACTTAACAAATTTATTCTACTATGCAGCATTAGGATTAATGTTTATAGCCCCATTACTTACAATGTGGACAATGTCAGGAGAAAGAAAAAATGGAACAGAGCAGCTAATAATGACTGCACCAGTAAATATGTTTGAAGTAGTAATAGCTAAATTTTTGTCAGCTTTTCTATTTATAGTAATACTAGTATTATGTACATTAATGTATTTTGGAATATTAAGTTTCTATCAAGTGCCTGATATACCAACATATTTAACTGCTATACTAGGATTTATATTATTATCAATGGCATATATAGCAGTTGGAATTTTGGCATCAAGTTTAACACAATCGCCAATGATATCAGGAATATTAACATTTGGATTTGTAGCATTATCAACGTGGTTGCCATATTTATTACAATCATTTTTCCCAACTTTAGCAGAAACATTATCTAATTTATCTTTATTAGATTTGTTTATAAATTTCCTATATGGGCAAATTGATATAACTGCAGCCATATTGTTCATTACTCTTACAATTTTGTGCTTAGCAATAACAATGATAATAATGAAAAGAAGAAAAAGTGTGAAATAGGAAGGAGGAAAAATTTTGGAAAATAAAGATAAGAATATAAATGCCCTACAAACAGTAAAACAGCCAGATGATTCTAAATTTACAAAAAAAGTAAGAAAAAAATATTTGTTAAGTAGGACTAATACAATTCTTTTAATAGCAATTTTAATAGCAGCATTTATATTTATTAATGTATTAGTAAAATCTCTTAATATAACACCAATAGACTGTACAGAAAGTCAGGATTTTACTTTAACAGATGAAAGTAAAGAAAGAGTTAAAGATATAAATAAAGAGATAAAAATATACTTTGTGGGTTGGGCAGACACAGACGTAAATTATTCATTAGCTAAACAATACAACAAAGTTAATTCAAATATAAAAGTAGAATTAATAGACGCAACAAAAAACTTAGAAATAGCAAATAAATATGATGTAACAAATGAAGATGAAGCAATAATTATAGATGGAGGTAAAAAGTCTAAAACATTAACATATTATGATGTAGTAACTTATGATTCAGAATATAACGAAGTAAACTTAGCAGAACAAAAAATAACGTCAGCAATAATAAATGTTGCATCAGATGACGTTCCAAAAATCTATTTCTTAGATGGATATAGTTCATTATCTGTGGGTGAAGAAGGAACAGGATTAACACTATTTTCACAATATTTAAACGATGAAGCTTTGGAATATGAAAATCTAAACATATTAAATACGCAAAAAATACCAGAAGATTGTAGTACATTGGTAATTATGACACCTAAAAAAGACTTTGATAAAATAACTACAGACAAGATATTAGAATATATCAATAAAGGTGGAAATATTTTATGGCTTAACTCAGAATATACAGAAAAAATGGATTTACCAAATGTAAATAAAATATTAGCTCAATATGGGGTAAATGCGTTTGAAAATGGATATATATTTGAAACTAATAAAGATAAATATGTATTAGGATATCAATCTTGTTTTATGCCTGATGTGCAAGAAACAGAATTTACAAAAGGTATTAGCCAAAATGCTGGAGTAATATTCTTAAATCCAACAAAAATAAATATAAATACAGATAAATTAGAGGAATTAAATGTTGAAGAAACAGATTTAATTACGACAGGAAATACAACATACTTTACAACAGATTTAACTGGAGCTAGCTTAGGAGATGAAGATGGAGAAGGAGGTTCATTTGTATTAGGAGCAAAGATGGAAAAAACTATTTCATCAGATAAAGAAAAAGATGATGATGAAGAAAATGAAGAAAATGAAGAAAATGAATTAAAATCAACATTAGTAATATATGGAGATAATTATTTTATAGCAGACCAAAATTTAACTGATACTAGTGGAAATCGATATTATATGCCATATTTAGCTAATAATGCAGATTTAGCATTAAACTCATTAGCATACTTATCAAATAATTATCAGGATATAACAATAAGAAAAAGTTATTCTGATTCAGAAACATCATTTACACCAACAGAAGGAGAAAAATCTACAATTATGAAAGTAATATTTATAGTTCCAGTTGCAGTTATGGGAATTGGCTTAATAGTATGGATAAAAAGGAAAAATAGAACTTAAAAGAATAAAATAAAAAAACTCTCATAAATAAATATGGGAGTTTTTTTATGAATATAGTTTTTGTTATAATAGGTGCATTGATAGGTGCAGGATTTGCCTCTGGACAGGAAATATACGTATTTTTTTATAGATATCAAGTATATGGAATAATGGGATTAATATTTTGTAGTATATTAAGTGGAATCGTTATATATAAAGCATTTTTAATTATGATAGAAAATAAAGAAATAAAAGATTATAGCCATTTTTTAAATATTATATTAAATGGTAATTCAAAAGTTACAAAAATCACCAATATAATAATAAATATAGCTTTACTAGAAACATTTTATATAATGATATCTGGTTTTGGAGCATATATGGAGCAAGAATTTGAAATAAATAAAATGATAAGTGCATTTATATTAGCTTTTATATGCTTTATAGTATTTATGACAAATATAAAGGGAGTTACTAAAATAAATACCATAATTGTTCCTTTGCTTATAATATGTATAATAATAATAGGTATTTATAATATGTTAAATGTAGAATTTGAAAATATAGGAAACAATGTAACCCAAAAAGAATTGAATGGATGGGTATGGATTTGGCAGAGCATAATATATTGCAGTTATAATATGATATTATTAATACCAGTTATAATAAACTTCAAAGATTATATAAAAAATAAAAGAAAAATTATAGTTATTTCTGTTTGTTGCGGAATAACAATATTTGTTTTAGCAATATCTTTGTATATGTTATTAGTAAATGTAGATGTAGATTTTAGTTTTTTAGAAATGCCAGCAGTATATGCCATAAGTAAGTGTTTGCCAACATTTAGAGGAGTGTATGGTATAGTAATTTTATTATCAATTTTTACTACAGCGATATCCACAGGGATAAGTTTCTTAGAAAATATTTTAAAAAATAAGAGATATTTTCCACAGATTGCGGGTATTATGTGTATAACTAGTGTAATTATTTCAAATTTTGGATTTTCTAATTTGGTAAATTTTTCATTTCCAATTTTAGGATATTTGGGACTAATACAAATCATTTATATTTTATTGAAATAGGAGTAAAAATATGGTATAATTTATACATTAAAAGCAGAAAAAGAAGGAGATTTTATGTTGAATGAAAAAATGAAATATAATGAATGAACTAGACAAAAGGAGGAAAAATGTTTGAATTAGTATCAAATTATAAGCCAACTGGCGACCAGCCACAAGCAATAGAATATTTAAGTAATGGAATAAAAGAAGGTAAGAAATTCCAGACTTTACTTGGAGTTACAGGCTCACGGAAAAACATTCACTATGGCAAATATTATTCAAAAAGTACAAAAACCAACACTTGTTTTAGCACATAACAAGACACTAGCAGGACAATTATATAGTGAGTTCAAAGAGTTCTTTCCAAAGAACAATGTGGAATATTTTGTTAGTTATTATGATTACTACCAGCCGGAAAGCTATATAGCATCTTCCGATACATATATAGAAAAAGACGCGTCTATAAATGATGAGATAGATAAGTTAAGGCACTCGGCAACAGCATCATTATTTGAAACAAAAGATGTAATAATAGTTGCATCTGTATCGTGCATATATGGATTAGGAGACCCGATTGACTATGAAAACTTAACAGTTTCATTGAGACCAGGACAAGAAATAGAAAGAGATAAAATTTTAAAAAAATTAGTAAATATGCAATACTCTCGAAATGAGATGGATTTTAAAAGGGGAACGTTTAGAGCTAAAGGTGATGTATTGGAAATTTATCCTTCTGATAAAGGAGAGTCAGCAATTAGAATAGAATTTTGGGGAGATGAAATTGAAAAAATAAGTGAAATTAATCCACTTACGGGTAAATCTATAGGAATTAGAGAACATATAATGATTTTCCCAAATTCACACTATGTAACATCAGCTGATAAAATGGAAAGAGCATTGGTAAATATTCAAGCAGAGATGGAAGAACAGGTAGAATTCTTTAAAAGTCAAAACAAATTTATTGAAGCTCAGAGAATAGAAGAAAGAACAAATTTTGATATAGAAATGATGAAGGAAACGGGATTTTGTCAAGGAATAGAAAATTATTCAAGGCATATAAGTGGAAGAGAAGCGGGAAGTCCACCGTTTACACTTTTTGATTATTTTCCTGACGACTATTTATTATTAATTGATGAGTCTCACGCGACTATTCCACAAGTAAGGGCGATGTATAATGGTGATAGAGCAAGAAAAGATTCACTTGTAAAGTATGGATTTAGATTGCCATCAGCCTATGATAATAGACCATTAACATTTAAGGAATTTGAACAAAGAATAAATCAAGTAATATTTGTTAGTGCGACTCCTGCTGAATATGAAAATGAACATAGTAAAGATAATGTAGTAGAACAAATTATTCGTCCAACAGGGCTTTTGGACCCTAAAATAGAAGTAAAGCCGGTAATAAATCAAGTAGATGACTTAATTGAACAGATTCGCATTAGAGTAGAGAAAAATGAAAGGGTATTAGTTACCACTTTAACAAAAAAAATGGCAGAAGATTTAACTGCATATCTTCAAGGGCTAGATATAAAGGTCAATTATATGCACTCTGATATAAAAGCATTAGAAAGAATGGAAATTATAAGAAACTTGAGATTAGGAGAATTTGATGTTCTAGTAGGAATAAATTTGTTGAGGGAAGGCTTGGATATACCGGAGGTCTCGCTAGTAGCAATATTAGATGCAGATAAAGAAGGCTTTTTACGTTCAGAACGTTCATTAATACAAACAATAGGTAGAGCAGCAAGAAATACCGATGGAACAGTTATTATGTATGGAGATGAACTTACAGATTCAATGGAAAAAGCTATTAGAGAGACAAACAGAAGAAGAGAAATTCAACAAAAATACAATGAAGAACATAACATCGTACCTCAAACAATAAAGAAAAACATTAGAGATTCAATAAGCGCAATAAAAGCAGAAGATATCAATGTAGAATTTAAAATTGAAAAAGATGAAGATATTAAAGATGTTATAAACAAATTAACTGATGAAATGTTAAAATATGCTGCTAATATGGAATTTGAAAAAGCAGCAGAAATACGTGATAAAATTAAAGAATTGGAAAAATTGAAAATATAAATTACGAAATATCGTAGAAAGGGTAATATAATGATAGTAAAAAATCCAAAATTTGAAATATCAGCAGTAAGTCCAAAACAATATCCGAAAAACGAATTACCACAAATTGTATTAGTGGGAAAATCAAATGTGGGAAAATCAAGTTTTATAAATACAATGATTAACAGAAAATCACTTGCTCGCACAAGTAGTGAGCCAGGAAAAACAAGACAAATTAATTTTTATAATATAGATGAAAAATTCTATTTTGTCGATTTACCAGGTTATGGATATAGCAAAATGTCAAAAAATGAACAAGAAAAAGTAGGGGAATTTATAGAACAATATCTTTTTAGTTGTAAAAAAATATCACTTATAATTTTTTTAATAGATATTAGGCATTCGCCAACAAATAATGATAGAATAATGTATAATTATATTATTAAATCTGGATTACCATTTATAATATTAGCAAATAAGGCTGATAAAATTGCACCAACAAAAGTATTAGATGAAACAAAAAAATTACAAAAAGAAATAAATCCTATAGGAGACGCAATAATGCTTCCATTTTCATCTTTAAAAAAGAATTATTCAGAGGATATTTGGGAAAAAATAAGAGAAATTTGTGATATACAATAAAAATATACTTTACATAAATATTGACAATTATGTAAATTTCTGATATAATTTATACATCATATTGGCAAATTGTCAATATTATAAGATATAGCTCTTTAAAAATGGAATGGAGGAACAAATGGTTCACAAAAATGTTCAAAGAGTTCTGGATAAATTCGAACTCAAAGATAATCAAGAACTCAGAAGCCGGTTGGGTGTAATGCCTGAACAGGCTAAAAGAGTTTTTATGGCAAGATGGGGAATTGATGGTAGACAGTATTGTACAAGCTACAAGATGTTAGACGAAAAGCTGCAAATGGAAAATTCAAAGCAAGTGTATATGCTGTCAAAGGATTTCTTTGATTGTTCTCCTTACGTATTGCTGTTCAGACAGCAGAAGTACGATATCAAAACATTCCGTATTGCGTATGGATATGCATTGCTTATTGTATCGTTGTTTAAGCAGGATTTTCATAACGAAAACGGTTTTCCAAAATCGCTTCGTATTGCAAGCTTTCGCAGAATGAAGGACATCGTAGACACGAAATGCCTCCCTCAATTATCCAAACTCGAACGTTTAGTTATTACATTGGTCTTTGGACTTCGAGACGGAGTATTTGTAGATTACAAAGTTTTGGGGCAAAGGATTATTAACGAATTTTTCGGCTCTTTAGAGGAAGAAGAGTTTAACAATTTTTCTAAGACTATGGAGTTACCGAAAATTATCGATTTGGAACTTCAGCTAACGGAGGAGTCGGCGAACTTGTTAATTGTACACTCGTTAGCAAGTTTGTACAAGACAAAGCATTTTTTAGAGAAAAAATAACAAAAGCTATATTTACGGCAGGTACATTTGTACCTGCTTTTCGTTGTTATAAAACATCCAGATATGCTAGAGGATATTTATCAAAAAATAATTTATGACTATTTTAGCACTCTCGTATTGACTTTGCTAAAAAATTGTATTATAATATAATTTGTAATATAAATTAAAGGAGGGAAAATTGAAAGATGAATATTCAAAAATTTACACAAAAATCAATAGAGGCAATACAGACTGCACAAAATAAAGCAATAGAAAATCATAATGCACAAGTAGAGCAAGAACACTTATTATATGCTTTGTTAGAACAGGAAAATAGCTTGATAAAAGAATTGCTTAAAAAAATCAGTAATGAAGAAAAGTTTGAAAGTGAAATAGAAAAGAAAATTTCAAACAAACCAAAAATGACTGGAGGTGCAAGACCAAGTAGTGGTATATATGTATCTCAAGATGTAGATTTAGTTCTTTCAAATTCAGAAGAAATTGCTAAAAAAATGAAAGATGAATATGTTTCTGTAGAACACATTATGCTTTCAATTTTTGACAATGCCAATAGAGAAATAAAAGAATTATTAAAAAAATATAATATATCAAAGAGTGAATTTTTAAAAGTTTTATCTCAAGTTAGGGGAAATGCAAGAGTTACAACAGATAATCCAGAATCAACTTATGATGTTCTAAAAAAGTATGGACAAGATTTAGTGGAATTAGCTAGAAGTCAAAAATTAGACCCAGTAATAGGAAGAGATTCAGAGATAAGGAATGTAATAAGAATCCTTTCAAGAAAAACAAAAAATAATCCTTGTTTAATTGGAGAGCCTGGTGTAGGTAAAACTGCTATAGCAGAAGGCTTAGCATTAAGGATTGTAAGAGGAGATGTTCCAGAAGGATTAAAAGAATGTACAATATTTTCTTTGGATATGGGCTCACTTGTTGCTGGAGCAAAATATAGAGGAGAATTTGAAGAAAGACTAAAAGCAGTTTTGCAGGAGATTAAAAAAAGTGAAGGAAAAATAATATTATTTATTGATGAAATTCATACTATAGTAGGTGCGGGAAAAACAGATGGAGCAATGGACGCAGGAAATCTGTTGAAGCCTATGCTTGCTAGAGGAGAATTACATTGTATAGGAGCAACAACTTTAAATGAATATAGGCAATATATAGAAAAAGACCAAGCATTAGAAAGACGTTTTCAACCTGTTATGGTAGACGAACCTACTGTAGAAGATACAATTTCAATTTTAAGAGGTATAAAAGAAAGATATGAAGTTTATCACGGAGTAAAGATATCTGATAATGCTTTAATTGCTGCGGCAACTCTTTCTCATAGATATATTTCAGATAGATTTTTGCCAGATAAAGCTATAGACTTAATAGATGAAGCTTGTAGTATGATAAAAACAGAAATGCAATCTATGCCTGCTGAACTTGACGAAATATCAAGAAAAATTATGCAATTAGAAATTGAAGAAACGGCACTATCTAAAGAAAACGACGATTTTTCAAAAGAAAGATTAGCTGATATTCAAAAAGAAAAATCAGAATTAAAAACAAATTTTGATGGAATGAAGGCTAAATGGGAAAATGAAAAGCAATCTATAGGAAAAGTGCAAAAACTTAGAGAAGAAATAGAACAAATAAGTGGAGAAATGGAAAAGGCAGAAAGAGAATATCAACTAAATAAAGCTGCTGAATTAAAATATGGAAAATTACCTGAGCTTCAAAAACTTTTACAAGAAGAAGAAGAAAAAAATGAAAAAAGCAAAGAAAAGGGCTTACTTAGAAATAAAGTTACAGAAGATGAAATTACAAAAATTATATCAAAATGGACAGGAATTCCAGTAACTAAATTAATGGAAGGCGAAAGAGAAAAAATATTAAACTTAGATAAAATACTTCATAAAAGAGTAATTGGTCAAGATGAGGCAGTAGAAAAAGTTTCAGAGGCTATTATTCGCTCAAGAGCAGGAATAGGAGACCCTAGAAGACCAATTGGTTCGTTCCTTTTCTTAGGACCTACAGGTGTTGGAAAAACAGAATTAGCTAAATCTCTAGCAGAAAGTTTATTTGATGATGAACACAATATTGTTAGAATTGATATGTCAGAATATATGGAAAAATATTCTGTATCAAGATTAATTGGAGCACCTCCAGGATATGTAGGATATGAAGAAGGTGGACAATTAACAGAAGCGGTAAGAAGAAAACCTTATTCTGTTATATTATTTGATGAAATAGAAAAAGCTCATCCGGATGTATTTAATATTTTATTGCAAGTTTTGGACGATGGTCGTATTACAGACTCTCAAGGCAGAACTGTAGATTTTAAAAATACTATTATAATTTTAACTTCTAATTTAGGTTCAGACTATATTTTAGAAGGAATAAAAAGTGATGGAAGTATTTCTGATGAGGCTAAGGAAAAAGTAAATGCACTTTTAAAAACAAGCTTTAGACCTGAATTTTTAAATAGATTAGATGAAATAGTATTTTATAAACCTTTGTTAAAAAATGAAATTTCAAAAATTTTAGAATTATTAATAGTTGATTTAGAAAAAAGGCTTGAAGATAAACATATCAAAATAAATTTAACACAGGAAGCAAAAGATTACCTAATAGATAATGGGTATGACGAGATTTATGGTGCAAGACCGTTAAAACGTTTTGTGCAAAAGAAGTTAGAAACGCTTATTGCTAGAAATATTTTAGAGCAAAATATTTTACCAAATACAACAATTACCATAGATTGTAAAGACGACACATTAATTATAAAATAAAAAGCACACTATGTGTGCTTTTTAGCAGTTATTTTTTAACAAAAAATTTAATTCCATTTTTAATAGCATAATTTTTGAAAATGACTTTACCATACTCCGAAAGTTTACCCAAAAAGCTAGGTGAATTATTAATATTAGTTGCAAATTCAGAAATATAGGTATTAAACAAAAATAAATCATCACAGTTTATATTAGTTAACACTAAATAGTATTTAGAATTATACTCATAAAGTGAAATATTTTTAGATATACTTTTTAAATTTGGCAAATTACAATTATTTAAGTATGTACAGAAATTACAGAACTCGTCAAAACAACTAAATTGATAAATATTAGTTTTACTTTTAGAATGTATAGCAGGTTTTTTAATCTTAACTTTTACAGACTTTTTAGTATTAGTTTCATCAGCAATCTTTGTAAAAGTAATAATAAAGAATCCATCAGAAGATATAAAAGCTTCAATTAAAAGTTTACAATCCTCAATATGAAAATCAACTTCCTTTTCGGCCTGTTTTAATATTTTCTTAAACAATTTATGTGCAACGTCAGTATTTTTAGTAAGTGAGATGAAATCAATATTTTTCTTAGCCAATTCATCGAAGTCTAAAATAATCCTAATTTTATTCTCAGTAAGTTTTTCTATTTTCATAAAGTCCTCCTATCAAAATTGCATAATATGCAAATAATTATCTAAGTATATTATACCACTATTCCTATTATATTTAAATACACAAAATTTGGTAATTACGAATTGAAAATAATATAGCATAAAAAATAAAAAAAATCTATAATTTACTTGAAAAAAAATCAAATTGCATATATAATATGAAATGGAAAATTCTTACGGAAATTATTGATTTAAGAAAAAATAAAAAAAGATAGACTAAAGAAAGGAATGAGAAAAATGGCAGTAAAAGACAAAGGAAAATGGGTAGCAATTTTATTTATATTATCAGGACTAGTAATAGGGGGATTATTAGGAGACTTAGCGGGAAGTGTAGACTGGTTATGGTGGTTATCATTTGGAGAAGAATTTGGACTACGAGACCCATTAGAATTAGACTTAGGAGTTGCAGTACTAAAATTCGCACTATTAATAAAAATCAATATAGCAAGTATTATAGGAGTAATAGTAGCATTAATCATTTATAGAAAAATATAATTGAATAGGATAGGGGCAGAAAGGAAAGAAACTTGACAATAAAACAATTATCAGAAACAGAAAGACCTTATGAAAAATTAGAACTGTATGGAGAAAAAAACTTATCAAATGCAGAATTACTAGCAATAATCATAAAAACAGGAACAAAACAACAAACATCAATAGATATAGCAAATCAAATATTACAAATAAATCCAAATAAAGATAAAGGAGATTTGAATTTTTTAAGAGAATTAAGTTTGGAGGAATTAAAAAAATTAAAAGGTATAGGTAGAGTAAAAGCTATACAAATAAAAGCAGTATGTGAATTAGCGACAAGAATGAGCAGACCAAGTAACTATAGAAAAATACAAATAAAAAGTGCAGATGATGTAGCTGATTTATTGATGGAAGATTTAAGATTTGAAAAAAAGGAAATAGTAAAAGTAATAATATTAAATAACAAAAATTTAGTATTAAAAATATTAGATGTGGCAGTAGGTAATGGAAATTCTTCAACCTTAAATATAAAATATATATTATCAGAAACAATAAAAATGAATGCACCCAAAATAATACTGGTTCATAATCACCCAAGTGGAGATCCAACACCAAGTAAAAAGGACTTTGAAGTAACAGAAAAATTACGAAAAGCTGCAGAAGTAGTAACAGTGGAACTATTAGACCATATTATCATAGGAAATATGTATTATAAAAGTATAATACAATGTAAAAATAGGCAAAATAACAGATAGAGAAAGGAAAGTTGATATATGAAATTGTTTGAATTTGGGTCTAAAGACATAGGTATAGATTTAGGGACAACAAATATATTAATAACAGTAAAAGGAAGAGGAATAGTTTTAAGAGAGCCAGCAGTAGTTGCAATAGATAGAAGAACAGAAGAAATACTTGCAACAGGTAGCGAAGCTAAAGAAATGATAGGAAGAACTCCAGAGGCAATAAAAGCCGTAAAGCCTATAAAACACGGAGTAATAGCAGACTTAACAGCCACAGAATTAATGCTAAGAAATATGTTAAAAAAAGTATATCGTAAATATAATATAAAAAGACCTAGGGTAGTAGTAGGAGTTCCATCAGGAATTACTGAAGTTGAAGAAAGAGCAGTCGAAGACGCAATAGTGCAAGCAGGAGCAAAAGAAGTATATTTAATAGAAGAGCCAATGGCAGCAGCAATAGGAGCAGGAATGCACACAGAAGAGCCAAGTGGAAATATGATAATAGATATAGGTGGAGGAACTACAGAAGTAGCAGTAATAGCACTAGGGGGAATAGTTACAAGTAACTCAATTAGAATAGCAGGAGATGAACTTGACCAAGATATAATAAACTATATAAAAAGAAAAGAAAATCTTTCTATAGGAGAAACAACAGCAGAAGAAATAAAAGTAGAAATTGGCTGTGTAACTCCTCCAGTATCAGAAATGAGCATACAAATTAGAGGGAGAGATTTATCAACAGGATTGCCAAGAGATGTAATAGTAAAATCATCACAAGTACTAGAAGCAACAAGTGAATCAATAAAAAAAATAGTAGATACAGTAAAAATGACTTTAGAAAAAACACCACCAGAATTATCAGCAGATTTAGTAGAAAAAGGAATCGTAATATCAGGTGGAGGAGCATTAATAAAAAATATAGACCAATTATTAAGTAATGTTACAAATATGCCAGTATATATTGTAGATGACCCACTCGATGGTGTAGTTAGAGGAACTGGAAAAACTTTAGAACACATAGAAAAATTAAAATCAACAGCAGTAAAAACAAAAAGAAGAAGATAAATTCATACTTTAGAAAGGAAAGTTCATAAATGTATAGTAGGAAAAAATATGGGATACTAGGAGTAGTAGTAACTATTATTATACTAATATTATTATTCGCACTTACAAACACACAAAATAGCAAATTATCATATATAGAAAATTTAGCAAACAAAATAGTAATGCCTATACAAAATGGGTTAGTATATTTAAAAAATAAGGTAAATGGAAAATCATCATTTTTTGAAAATGTAAGTAATTTAAAAAATGAAAATCAGCAATTAATAGAACGAAATACAGAATTAGAAAAGCAATTAAGAGAATTAGAAGTAATGAAGGCAGAAAACGAAACATTAAAACAATATCTTGATATAACACAAAAATACAGTGATTATGCAACAATACCAGCAGATGTAATAAATAGAGATATAAGTAATTATTCAAAAACAATAGTAATAAATAGAGGAGCAAATGATGGTATCAAAGAAAATATGACAGTAATTGCAGCAGAAGGCTTAGTAGGATATGTAATTTCGGTAACATCAACAACTGCAAAAGTACAAACAATTATAGATACATCAAGTGCAACAAGTTGTTTATTAAGTACATCAAGAGATAGTATTGTTTGTAAAGGAACACTTAATGACCAATCACATTTAAAAGCTATGTATATAGCAACAGATGCAGTAGTATCTCAAGGAGATACAATAGAAACATCAGGAATAGGGGGAATATATCCAAAAGGAATATTAGTTGGAAATGTTTCAAAAGTAGAAAATACTACAGATTTATCAAACAGATATGCCTTAGTAGAACTTGCAGTAGATTTTGCAAGATTAGAAACAGTATTAGTAATAACAAACTAATCAATAACGAAGAAAGGAATGGGAGTAAATGTGAAGAAAATAATAATAAATATAATATTATTTATTACATTTATAATTATATATATATTACAATCAAATTTATTTACGTGGTTTCAAATAGCAGGAGTAATGCCAAATTTATTTATAATATTTATTTTATTTATAGGTTTATATGCTAGTAAATTCATAGGAACAATATATGGAGTTGTAATAGGTCTATTGTTAGATTTTTTTATTTCAAAAAAAGTTGGAATAACTGCAATAATGTTAGGAATTATAGGACTAATAGGAGTAATATTTGATAAAAACTTTTCAAAAGAAAACAGAATAACATTAATAGTTATGGTTGCAATATCAACAATTATATATGAAGTAGGAACCTATATATTAAGCTATTTTATATATAACAACGATATACAAATATTAGCATTTATACAAATATTAGCAATAGAATGTTTCTATAATATATTGTTAACTATAATATTATATCCATTAATGCAAATATTTGGAAACAAAATTGAAGAAGAATATAAGGGGGATAAAATTTTAACAAGATATTTTTAGATAGAAAGGACGAACAAGTTGAAAAGAAGAATAAAAAAGGAGCATGTAAATTTACGATTTAATATACTGATAATTATAGTATATTTTATTGGAATAGTATTGTTAGTGCGATTATTTGATTTACAAATGATACACGGACAAGAATATAGAGAAACATCAAATACAAGACTGTCCAGAGAAAGTACATTACAGTCAGCTAGAGGAGAAATTTTAGACAGGTCAGGAAATGTGCTTGCGACTACATATACAACATTTAATTTAGAGCTATATAAAACAAAATCAGATGATGAAACATTAAATAAATGTATATTAAATTTAGTAAATCTATTAATAAAATATGAAGCGGAATATCCAGATAATTTTCCAATAGATAATGATAAAAAATACAAAATAGAGGGCGAAGAATTAGAAAAATGGTTAGAAAATTATGATTTGGAAAAAGATGCTACAGAAGAAGAAGTAATAAATTATTTTATAGACAAATATGAAATATCAAATACAGAATGGGAAGATATAAGAAAAATACTAGCAATAAGATATGAAATAACTACAAAAGGGTACAGTAGTACGAAATCACTAGAAATATCAACAGATGTACCAAGAGATGTAGTAGCACAAATAAGTGAAAAAAACTTTGACTATCCAGGAATAACAATATCAACAGATACTCAAAGAACTTATGGTAATGGCAGTTTAGCATCACATATATTAGGGTACATAGGTAGAATAACAGAAAAAGAATTAGAGGCAACAGATTACAAATATGAAAAAAGTGATTATGTAGGAAAAACAGGAATAGAATATTTATTTGAAGACTATTTAAGAGGCAAAGACGGAAAAGAAGAAATAGAGATGTCAGTAGATGGAACAGTTACAGGAAGTTCAGTAACAGAAGATGCAATACAAGGTTCTAATGTAGTACTTACAATAGATGCAGCATTACAGGAGGTCGCAGAAAAAGCATTAGCACAAAATATAGATGATATAAAAAATGGGAAATTCCAAGAAAAATGTGATGCAGAAGGCGGAAGTGTAGTAGTATTAGATGTAAAAACAGGAGAAGTTTTAGCATTAGCTAGTAATCCAGGATATGACCCAAATTCTTGGGTAGGAGGAATAAGCTCATCAGATTACAAAAAAATTCAAGAACAAAATGCGCTATTTAATAGTGCAATTTCAGGAACTTATGCACCTGGTTCAATATTTAAAATGGTTACAGCAATAGCAGGATTAGAAAATGGAAAAATAACACCAAAAGAAAAAATAAATGACACAGGAGTATATAGAAGATTTACGGATTATCAGCCAGTTTGTTGGCTATGGACACAAAGTAGAAGAGGACACGGATATATAAATGTATCACAAGCAATTCAACGTTCGTGTAACTACTTCTTCTATGAAACTGGATATAGGGTAGGTATAGATGAAATAATAAAATACGGAACATATTTTGGTCTTGGCAAAAAAACTGGGATAGAACTTCCAAGCGAAACATCTGGAACTCTATCATCTCCAAAGGTTGCAGAAGAATTAGGGGATAATTGGAGCACAGGAAAAGTTCTATCAAGTGCTATAGGACAAAGTTACAACGCATTTTCTCCACTACAAATTGCAAAATATATTGCAATGGTTGCTAATGGAGGAGAAAAAATAAAGCCTACAATAATAAAAACAATATTAAATGCAGATGGAACAGAAACCTCAAAATCGGAAATACAAAAATACGTTAATAAAAAATTAAACATAGAAGATGACGATGGAGAAGATTTAGATATTTCTAAAAAGAGCATACAAGCAGTTAGAGAAGGAATGAAATCAGTTGCATTAGAGCAAGGAGGAACTGCTTACTCTACATTTAAAGATTTTGGAATAGAACTTGGAGGAAAAACAGGTTCAGCAGAAGCGCCAGGAGGAAAAGTCAATGCGTGGTTTGTTGGATTTGCTCCTTATGATGACCCAGAAATTTGTGTAGTAGTTATGGTAGAAAATGGATGGCACGGTAATTATACAGCTCAGGTGGTTAAAGAAATAATAGCAGAATATTTCGGTATGAACATTAATTCAGATGAAATTCAAGAAGATAATTCAGCAGAAACATATACCGAAAGTATAAACTAGTAGTATAGGGGGGATAAAATGAATAGTGTAAATGTTTCTCAAAAAAAAGACCTTGTTATCATAAAAATAAATGAAGATGCACACTATACTGATATAGTAAAAGATGTAAGAAAAAAAGCATTTCAGTTAAAAAAATTGTACAAAAATGAAAAAGTACCAATCAAAGTCGTAGGAAAAGTACTAAAAAATAAGGAAATAACAGAAATAGAAGAAATAATAAAAGAAATATTAGATGTTGAAGTGGATTTTGATATGCCTAGAGAATTAGGGCTGTCTAATATAAAAAGAGCTTTTGCTAAAGAAATATCTGTATCAGAAGCAAGATTTCATAGGGGCTCGCTAAGGTCTGGTCAAAAGTTAGAAGAAGAAGGAAGCATTGTAATTTTGGGAGATGTTAATTCCGGTTCAGAAGTTATAGCAGCAGAAAATATAGTAGTACTAGGAACATTAAGAGGACTTGCACACGCAGGAGCAAAAGGAAACAAAGAAGCCATAATTGCTGCCGGGAGGATAGATACAGTACAAATGCGTATATCTAACATAGTAAAAGAAATTGATAGAGATGAGGAGCCATTTCATAAATTAGCTTGTGCCTATGTAGATGGGGACAAAATCGTAATAGATTAAGATATTAAAAGTAAAATTAAACACAAAAATAGCTCTTGGTCCTGTACTTCTTCTTTATATAGGAAAAATAGGATACATATAATAAGAACATCATCAAAATGTAATCTTAATCCAAAAATATCAAAGAAGTAATCAGAAGATTCAGAATGATTATCATTGCTTGAATCTTCTTTTTTTGGGCTATCTTGATGATTCTCATTTTGATTAGTCTGTGTATTATTTTGATATTGAACATTATGAGGAACATAAGAATTGTTATAGTAATTTGTTGGAATCCTTCTATAATATGGAAAATTAAAGGGCAAATGTAAAGGCATTAATCTTTTTCTCCTTTTTCATTCTTAAATAAATTTGTAACTTGGGAAATTTTCATTATATTGACATACTGGTCTAATTTAGCTTGTTTACTCTTACGCAAATAAGGCTTTAAAGAATAAAGCAAATTAGAACGAGGGTCATTTTTGTTATTTAAGGCTTCCATAATAGACTTTATTTTTAGTATAGTATCAAAATCTAAAGAAGAAGAATTGTTAGAATCGTCTTTACTTTGCGAAAATTTAGATAAAATATCTTCGGGATTAATAGAAGTACTACTATTTTCGTTAGAAGTAGCGTTGTTTTCAGAATTTTCATTATTTTTTAACATATTTACTAGATTATTAATCATATCTGGGGTTATGTTTATATCATTTGCCATTTAATCATCCCTTTCACACAATAAATGTTTTATTTTTGATTGTTCAATGCTTGCATTAACTTAGCTTTGTCTTCATCACTAAGCATTTGATTTAATTTATTAATGCTAGTAGATAACTGATTTTTGTCCATTTGACTAATCATATTAAGTAGATTGGACATAGAGATATTATTGTTATTCATAATTAAATGACCTCCTTTATAGTATTGTATGTTGCTTATGGATATTATATGAGATTTATTGGTAGATGTGAATATAAATTATTACCATAAATTCACATAAAAAGTTGCAGAAAAAGAAGAAAAAAGCTTGCAAAATTACGGAAAATGGCGTATAATAGAAAATAGAGTGGATTATGGAAAAGACTGCACAAAAAATGTAATAAAAATGTAAAGAAAATGTAATAAATCAAACAAAAGTGAGGAACCGTAAAAATCCGCGAAAGAACTAAGAAAAAAGGCACAAATAAAATATTGACTACTAAAATGGCATAATCTATAATAAAAGATATTAAATATTATTAGACTATGCGAAAAAATAAGGGAGGAGATTAAGTATGGATACTGGAAAGGTAATTTTTCAAAAAGTCATAGCTATGGCAGTAGTATTTGTAATGATGATGACGGAATTTGCATTAGTTGGAGAAGGTGCAAATTCTTATGCTGTTGATGCAGTAAAAACAAACAACAAGAGTGTTGAAATAACTGCATACATTCAAGATGAAAATGGAGAACAGCTAAATAACATTACAAGTACAATAGACAAAACAAATTTAAAATTAATAGCAGAGGTAACTGTTATAAACGACAAAGGAAAAGGAGGATATTTTGAAGGAAATATATCATTAGAAAATGCAAACTTCAGATTCAAAGAAGAAGGCAATACAAGTTTGTATGTAAATTCAGGTGAAACTAAAAAAATAGAAAAAGAAATAGTTTATATGGAAAACAATGATATATCATCAACATATCTAAATCAACAAACACAAGTTAAATTAACAGGTAAGTTTGTTAATAGTAAAAAAGAATATAATATAGAAGGAGCAGCAGGAGTAACAGTAAACTGGGTATCAAAAGAAGATAGTGAAGCACAATTAGAAGCAAAAATATTAACAAATGCCTCATACATAAAAAATGAAGTGAATGAAGCAAATGAAACAATCCAAACATCAAATCAAATTGTTCAAATGTTAATAGCTAGCAAACTAAAAGATAACTCTTATCCAGTAAAAAATACTGAAATAAAAACAATAGTACCAGAAGGCGTAGAAGAAATAACTGTTCATAAAAGAAAAACAGATGCAACAAATGGTAATAGAGAGTTTAATGAAAACAATTATCAGTATAATAGTGAAAATAGAGAATTAGTAATCAATATACAAAATAATGAAGAAAACGGAAAAATAGGATGGATAAAAAATGCACTTGATACATTAGTAGTAACATATAAATATTCACAAGATGCTACTATAGATAATAGTGATATAGAAATCAATAGCAAAATAACATTATATGATAATAAAGAACTAACAGCTACAACAACGACAAAAGTAGAAGACGAAGTAGATGGAATGATTACAAACTCTATAGCAGAACAAGAAAACAATATATATAAAGGAAAGATTTATACTGGAGAAGATAGATATTATACTTCAACAACACAATTAAATGTAGATTATGTAGATGCAATAGAGAGTATGAATGTATCAGAAAAAGAAGCAGAGTTTGTTTCAAAAGACAATAAAATAGATGCTAATATTCAATATGTAAGAACAGTAATATCAAAATCAGAATTTGATAGTATCTTAGGAGAAGAAGGAAATATAGAAATTCAAAGCCAAGATGGAATTATATTAGCAAACATTACAAAGGATACAGAAGCAAACGAAAATGGAGAAATTGTAATAAACTATGAAACAGAAGTAAAATCTATAACAATGACAATAAGCAAACCAAATTCAACAGGAATATTAAATATCAGAAATGATAAAAAAATCGCTGAAAATGGATTTTCGAGAGATGATGTAAAATCATTAGAAAAAATCAGTGAAAACGTTGAAACAACATATAAAAAAGTAGATGGAAAAGAAACTAAAACAAAGGCAGAAGCATCAATAACATTAAAAGAAACAGAATCAAAAGCAAGCTTAAGCCTAGAGTCAGAAAGTCTATCAACAACAGCAGAAAATCAAGTATTAAATTTAAGAGCAGTATTAGAAACTAACCAAGATAGCAAAGATTTATACAAAAATCCAGAAGTGAAAATAACATTTCCAAAACAAATAACAGATATGGAAGTTTCATATAAAATAGTATATGCAAATGGATTAAATGTAGCAGAAAATGGAGCAGCAATATCAGAAGAAAATGGAAGCAAAGTATTAACAATAAAATTAGAAGGTGAACAAACAACTTACGATGGAGATGCTATAAATGGAACAATAATACTAGTTTCAGCAAATGTAAAATTAGACAAACTTGCAACAACAAGTGATGAAAACGTAACATTACAATTCTCAAATGAAAATGCAACAAATTATGCAAATAATGGAACAGAAAAAGCACCATTAAAAATAGTTGCAGAAAGTGCAATGATTTATACAAATGAAGCAAAAAATGCAGGAATAGTAGCTTATGGAAGTGACCAAAATGCAAATGTTGCATTAAATGTAAAATCAGATGAGAAAAAAGAACAAATTAATATGCAAGTAATAAACAATGAAGGAACAACAATAAATGGAATAAAAGTAATTGGAAAAATTCCAGTAGTAGAAAATAATATAGAAAGAACAAATGGAGTAAATGTAAGTAAAGATGCAACTGTATATTATAGTACAGCAGAAAATCCAACAGCTTATATAAATGATGCAAACAATGGCTGGACTAAAGATAATATGAAAAATGCAAAATATTTCTTAGTAGAAATAGACAGTATGGAAAATGCAGAAAAAGTAGAGATAAATTATGACTTAAAAGCAAATAAAAACTTACCATATAATATTGCAGAAGAAGCAAATTATACATTTACTTATACAAATAGTGTAACAAATAAAGAAACACAAATAAAATCAAGTACATTGACATTTACAACAGATGCTACAGCTGTATTAGAAAGAAACTTTGAGGCATCACTTGCTGGAGAAAAATTAAATGATGGTGATGAAGTTAAGTCAGGAGAAGTAATAACATATAAAACATCAATTACAAATAAAGGAAGAGAGGATGCATCAGGTATAAGTATAGTAGGAACAGTACCAGAAGGAACAACACTTCTTGAAGTAAATAAATATTTTGAATATTCAAATACTTCATCAGAAGATGAATTTAATTATTCAAAAGAAGATTGGGATTACATACATAGTATAGAAGATGCAGGAGGAACAGTATCAGAAGAATATTATTTACCAAAAGAAGATAAGAAATTTAAAAATGATAATATAACAATAAAAGCTGGAGAAACAGTAAACTTTGTATATAAAGTAAGAGTAAATGCAAATGTTGATGAAAATGCAAAAGTTTCAGCAGAAACTTCTATAAAATATAAAGATGAAACATCTACAGAAAAAATAGAGCATACTTTGAAAAATTCTGATATATCAGCAGAATTAACTCCTTGGAAGAGATTTGAGGGAGAAGTAGTATCTAGTAGTGAAGATGATTTATATGTATTAAAAGTAACTAATAATACAGAATCTGAATTAAATGATATAAATGTAACATTAAATAAAAATTCTTTATTAAATGTTACAGAAGTATATTATGATGATATGAATGCAGAAGAATTAAATATTGTAGAACAAGATGACAATGTTGCAAAATTTACTGTAAATAAATTAGCTGCAAAAGAAACAGCAAGTATAGGTATAAAAGTAAATATAAATGAACCTAATAGTGAATTAAATGAACTAAATATTTCAGCAGTTTTAAATAATTCTGTAAAAACAAACAAAATAGTAGAAAAGGTAAAACAAGGTGAAAAAATTGAAGTTGTATCTTCAACTGCAACAACATCAAAAATTGGAAATGCTCAAGTTAATACAGGAGATAAAATAAAATATAACATAAATTTAACTAACTTAGGAGAAGTTGATGCAGAATCTGTATCAGTAAATGAGGAAGTATCAAAATATTTAGATATAGAAAGCGTAAAAGTAGATGGAAAAGATTATGAATATGAATTATATCAAAATGAAAGTGAAGATACAGGTTTATTAAATGTTAATATTCCAATAAAAGCAAAAGAAAATGCAGAATTAGAAATTATAGGAAAAGTAAAAGATGACTTTTCAGGTGAAAATGATGAAATTATTAAAATTTCTAATAAAGCAACTATAAGTTCTGTAGCAAATGATAGCGTTGAGACAGAAACAACAGAATATTATTTAGATAGAAATCCTACAACAAGAAATATTGTAAAAGAAGATGGAAGTATAGAAAAACAAATAATATATAGAAGAGAAAATACACAACAAAACACAAATAATCAAACAGATTCTCAAATAGATTCAAATGTTGAATCACAAGAAAATGAAGAAAATGTAGTTGCTACAGCTGAGCAGGCACTTAACTATGAGGTTTCAGGAATTGCGTGGATAGATTCAAATGCTAATGGAGCAAAAGATGCAGCAGAAAAAACATTAGAAGGAATTAATGTATATGCAATAGAAGTAAATTCAAATAATATTGTAACAAATAGTGATGGAACTAAATTAACTACAACAACAAATGGTGATGGATACTATAGTTTAAATTTACCAGAAGGAGAATATTTAGTAGTATTTGAATATGATAATCAAAAATATGTTGTAACATCATATAAAAAAGATGATATAGCAGAAAGTGCAAATTCAAATGTAATAAATTCTAATATAGAGGTAAATGGAGAAAATAAGAATGTTGCTATAACAGATAGTATCAACCTAAATACTAATGTAAGAAATGTAAATATGGGATTAGTAGAAGCTAGACCATTTAATTTACAAATACAAAAATTTGTAGATAAAATTACAGTTTCAAATGAAGAAGGAACAAAGGAATATGTTCAAAAACCTGAAACTAATCTTGCAAAAATAGAAATAGGCTCTAAATATTTAGATGGTTCAAATGTATCTATAGAATATAAAATTAGAGTTACAAATACAGGAGAAGTTGCAGGATATGCAAAAAATATAATTGATGTATTACCATCAGAGCTAAACTTTAGCTCAAGTGTAAATCCAGATTGGTATCAATCAGGAGAAAATTTAAATAATATAAGTTTAACAAATACTATAATAAATCCAGGAGAAACAAAAGAATTAGAATTAGTATTAACAAAAACTATGACTTCATCAAATGCAGGATTAGTAAATAATCAAGCAAGTATAGAATCAAGCTATAGTCCAGAAGGAATAGATTTAAATGATTCAGATGATGAATCTTCAGCAGATGTAATAATTGGTATAAAAACAGGAGGAATAGTAAGTTATACTGTATTAACACTAACGATAATAATAATAATATGTGGAATAGCATATTTAGTAAATAAAAAACTATTAAAAGATAAAATAGAAATTTAGGGGAAAGGAGGAAGTAAAATGAGTACAACAAAAAATAAATTAATTAAATTTCTAATAGTAGGATTTATTATATTTATAGCAGGAATTATGAATGGTACATCTTCAAAGGCATTTAATATAAATACTGCGCTTACTTGGGGAGCAGGCACATCACATACTATTTCTGTAAGTGAACAAAAAAACTCAAACTATTTATATTGTGTACAAAATAGAAAAGGTTATGGAACTACATTTACTGTAGGAGGAAGATACCATTTTGAAGGAGATAAGATGACAGATACATTATATGGAACAAGTGCTAATTGTACAGATGCTTGTAGAAGTGGTGTTTATTATATAATGTCGTGTATATTAAGCAGAAATGAAGGTTATCACGGAGGTGGTACTGCTGCTCAAAAAGATTTGAAGTCGTATTTATATACATTTAGAGATTTTGCTAGTAATGACCCACATATGGGACCACATTTTTACAGTGTAACAAGAGCGTGGCGTGGTGCGAATTTTGGTTGGTCAAGAATTAATGGGACTTATCAAAACGAATATCATAATTATTTAAAAGGCTCACCAAGTGGAGATAGCGAAAATTTAATAAATTTATTTGCAGATAATGCAAAGAGAACTATTACTGAAACTGGTAGCGAAATAATAGGACCATTTGCTGTAACAACAGAAACAGGTGGTGTAAAAATTACTGACTGCGAAATAGATGCAAATTATAGTACTGGTGAAAAAATAGAAGGATGGTTTAATGCAGAAGACGGTTCTATGAATAGCAAATATTTTTCTATTCGTAGAGATTCTCCAGATGGAGAATTTGTAAGTTCTTATGGTAAATATGCAGATTTACCATTAAATACAGATTTATATATTGAAAATAGCGCTCCATCATCAATAATTATAAATGGTATAGGATTTAAAGGTCAAGGAGGAAATTCAGGAGCAAGTGTACCTTATGCAGATATGATTATTTTAAATTCATCAGGACAAGATTTTATTGCAGCAGTAGGTGGAAGAAAAACAACAGCAGCTACGGATAAGGATAATGTAGTATTTCCACTAGACTATGTTAACTTAACAGTTAAAAAGTCAACACCTATGTATATAGGACAACAAGATTGGAATATGTTAGAAAATGCAGAATTCGTATTATCACACGGAAACAAATTTGCAACAAATGTTACTGTTGAAAATGGTATGTATGTAGTTAAAGAATGGAGCCAAAGTTATGTTGGATTAACAGATGAACAAACACTTGAATTACAAAACTCAGCATATAAATTTGTTATACCAAAAGATGGTCTAACAATACATCTAAAAAAAGATGGAAATAGTATATATGGTTTAACAGAGGTTAAAGCTCCAGATGGCTCTATAGGGGATGCTTTAGGAGTTGGAGAAAGTAATGGATTAACCATACGAGCGAATGACACCAGTCTGCGTACAGATGAAAATGGTGTATGTAAAAACCAAATTCTGGGTTCAAAATTGATTTTTGAAATTGGTGATAATGCATCAGCAAGTATAATAATGACGAACCCGAGAATGACATTACTTATAGTACATAAAGTAGATAAATTTAATAATGAAATTCCATTAGATGGAGTAGAATTCTACTTTAATCATAGAAATAAATTGGCACAAGTCCAATATGATGAGAGTACAGGTCATTATAAAATAACTGGATTTGTAGATAATGAAAATCAAGTAACAGAAAAATTAGTAACAGGTAAAAATGGTCATCCAGGAGAATTAGCTATTGAAATACCAGAAGATTTAATAGAAGACCATCTTCAACATATATATGGACTTACAGAGGTAAATAACCCAAATGAAAAATATTATATTGAGCCAGAATTTGTAAATGGAACAAATGTTGGTGAATATGATTTAGTTAATGAGACGAGAAATAAAATAATATTCTATGTGAATTCGGCACAATATAATCAACAAGCAGAAGTAACAATATCAAATGCAGAAAAGATAATTTTAAAGGTAAGGAAGACTGATAAAAATACAGGAACTCCTTTAAATGCATCATTTGTATTAAGACATTTTGATAGTTATGCAAAAGCATCAGACCCAGATGGAGATGGAATATGGCAAATTGATGAATGGCTACCTTATGATACAGCAGATGCGTATGAATATTATATGTTAGAAGATGCAACAAAACTCGAACTTAAAAATGGAGAAATACAAATAGAAGTACCAAGAGATAGAGAACCTTATGCGTTAATGGAATATAAAGTACCAGATGGTTATTCTCCTTATACATTAGGATATAATGATAAAGAGAGTAAAAATATATATCCAATGGGTACGAAATATCTTCCAAGAAATGACACGGACGAAATAGGTACAGTTTATGGCAAAGTTCCAAATTGGTTAATAACTGAAGCTAAAAATGCATATAAAAACTTATACAATGTAGAACTTTCGGATGATGAGGCTATACCAGAAGGTATTGAACACGGAGTAATATGGGATGAAGACCGTTATGATGTATTTGTCTTCTATGTTAAAGATGATATGGAGGAAAAAGAGAATGAAACTGACCCTGACCTAGAGATATGTTTAACTAACGATAAACAAGCTCAACCTAAAGAATTGTATATTTCTGGATATGCGTGGGTAGATTCATCTGGAGAAAAAACAAATGGATATAATAATGAGTATAATGTAGAAGAAGGCTTAAGAGGAGTAAGGGTAGATTTAGTAAATAGTGCAACAGGTGTTGTTGAGCAGACAACGCAAACAGTTGATGGAGGTTTCTATAGATTCCCTGATAAGGTTGTAGTTGAAAATACTGCAGATTTAGATAAGTATGAAATAGAATTCAGCTATGATAGTGGATATGAAGTAGTTCCAATAAATGATAAAGATGTAGGTTGTAAGGCAGTTGGATGCGGTACTGGAAAAGCTGGAATATATGGTTTGGCAACACGTTGGCTAAGATATTACAGTGAAGCTGAACAAGAATTGAAATTTATGAATTTAGGTTTATATACTTTACCTACTCCAGCATCAGTAACAACTCAAGAATTAAGTTATGTAAAAATATGTATGAATAATTATAATTATCTATATGATTATGAAGGAACGGCTACAGAGAAATATCAAAAATCTAATTTACCTACTGTATCTTATGGTAGTGAATCTTCAGTAGAATTATATAGAAGACCAGTATATCCATCAGATATATATCAATCACAATATGGATATGATAACTGGAAAAATGGTGGTTTAGAGATATATGTAGTTTATAAAATAACTGTACAGAATGTGAACCCAATAACAGGATTGAATGTACACGAACATTATGCAGAGGTTGCAAGTATTGTTGATGAGTTCGATTCTAATAGATATAAATTATGTACAACTACAGAACACGCAATGCCAAATAATAATAAGGAAAATACAGCAAAGGCAACTTATGGAAACTGGTCAGGCGGTGGAGGTAGTGCAAGTTATACTAAACAAGAGCTTATAGAGGCAAATCAATTAACAGGATGTGAATGGCAAAATTGTAAGGGTAGATATGTAGAAAGATATTCAGGAAAAGATAAGTATGCTATTGATTCATTAACGGCAAATCAAACCACTACAGTATATATTCAGTTTAAAATGACTGAAAATGGTATAAAAGAAATTTTAGACCACGGAAGTGAAGGAGTAAACGAGAAATATCCAACAAAGGCAACATCAAACTTACAACATTATTATGATTTGTATGGTCACGGTCACGGTAAATGTGGAGTTTATGGTTGCGGTGGACACTCGGATACTAAGAAAACTCACGCAGGAGAAACTTCTTCAGATGAAGCACCATATATCTTATTCTCATTAGCAAATAAGAGAAAGATAACAGGAACAGTATTTAATGAAGGAATAATAGAAAATGGTGATACAATTAAAGGTGATGGTAAATTTACAAGTACAGATGGTACAGTAGAAGGAGCTGTCGTAGAATTATTGGATGATAGAGGAAGTTATAATAATAAATATAAAGATATGACAGACGATTATAAAGTAAATACTGCTAATGGAGATGTAGATAAACTTGAACCAGCAAAAATATATTATACAGAAAATAAAGATGGTTCTGCTTTAGGCGGATTATCTGCAAAAGATAAAGTTACAGCCGCGGGTGTGCCAGCAGTTGTAAGAACTAATCAAGATGGATATTTTGAATTTAAAGGAGTAGTACCAGGAGAATATTATATTAGGATTACTTATCCAAACGGAAAACAATTACTAGTAGATTCATCAACTGGCGTTATACAAAAATCAGGTAATAGTTTCCAATATGGTAATGAAGAAATTATAACAATTCATAATCCTGACGGTACAACTACAGAAATGAAAATACCAAACTATTATAAGTCAACAATTATAGCAAATGGTTCACCAACAAAGAGTGTATGGAAATCAGGCAATACTAATGATAGAGAATGGTATAGAAATAATACAGAAGGATATTCTGTTGCTGTAGATAATTTGAAATTAAGAGAAGAATATAACAAGCAATATTATAATAAAATATATTCAGAGGCAGAAAATCCACCAGAGCCAACAATAAAATCAATGATTTCAACAACACCATTGTTTAATATTAAAGTTGAAGACCTTGCAACAGATACAAGTAAGAATGTTGGTTCAGATGGAAATATCCTAGAAGAGGAAGAATATCCACACTTTAACTTTGGTATTGTAAGACAGCCAAGGCAAGAGGCATCAGTAGAGAAATATATAAGTTCAGTAGTTTTAATGAACAATTCTCAAACTGTAATTAACGGAAATCCAGAAACGGATAATTTAAGTGGTGTAAGTGATTTAGACTCATTCTCTAAAGAGGATGGTACTCCTTATGAAAACGGAGGAAGTACTTACACAAGAACAGAAATTGATAGTGATACAATTTATGGTTCACAATTATCAGTATTTTATGACTTAAATGTAAGAAATGAATCAGAAATGAATTACTATGAAGATGCAGCTAATTATGGTGCTTACTATGTATTTGGTGAGTCAAGTGATTCTTATTCAAAAGTACCACAGTTATTTGCTAAAGTTGATGATTACTTAGATAAGTTGTTAAGACATATACCTGGAGATAACAACACAGGAGCTAATTTAACAGATAATGCATCAGATGAACAAGTGGAAACACAAAAAATCAATGTTCAGGATGATAGCGGAGCTATGGTAGAGAAAGAATTCTATCAAAATGTAAAAAATGCAATTAGGAATTCTCTAAATTCTAGAGATAGAACAAGTAGTAATCCTACAGAGCTTATTGAGGCATCAGAATTAGATAAAATAATGACAGAAATAGAAGAACTAGGTATATTAGAACCTGAAGATTATGTAATTTATAGGGTAATGTATCATAATTTAATTAGTAAGGATATGACAGAAACAGCAACTTTAAGTGCAACAAAGATATTGTCAGAATTAGAAAAACAATGGAATTACAAGAATTATGCTGAAATAAGACAATTGAAAAATACACTTAATGGAGATACATCAGTAAATGCTAATAATCCAAATTATAATGGAGGAAGTACATCTTTAGGACTTGTAATTACACCAGAGAAATTAATTTACTCGAATATTTCAAGACCAGAAGAAGCTGGAGAAGGTTCTGATGACTATTATACAAAGATTGTACAAGGTTATATACCAGAAGCAGAAATTGTAATTACTACACCTACAGGTGGAGATAAACAGTCAATTACTCTATATGTAATAACAGGTGCAATAATGTTAGCAATATTATCTGTTGGAGTAATAATAATTAAAAAGAAAATATTAATGTAATAATTTTCTTATATATAAAAAATCGAATCTCAAAATAATGAGATTCGATTTTTTAACTTAATTCTTTTAATTTATTTGTAACTAGTTTTAAATCATTTACAAAGTCAATTTTTTTGGTTTCGTCTCTTAATAGTGCAGCAGGATGCCAAGTTGGAATGTATAAAGTTCCCTTTTTTTCAATGCATTTCCCTCTACTAGATGTTATTTTATATTCTTTTCCTAATATATTTTGAAGAGCGATTCTACCAAGTAAAACAATAATTTTTGGTCTTATTAATATAACCTGATTTCTTAAATAATCCATACAAGCGACGATTTCATCGATTTCAGGGTCTCTATTATGAGGAGGTCTACATTTTACAATATTAGCAATATATACATCTTCTCTTTTTATTCCTACTATATCAAAGGCTTTATTCATTA